>JAJYGZ010000322.1 GCA_021790495.1 Actinomycetes bacterium | reverse complement strand
GAGGGTTCGCCAATTTTCGCTCGAGGGAGCTACGGTTTCGCGCTGCACGAGGTGGTGGCGAGTCGTAGCTACGATCATCTCGTCGAAAAGACCCTGCCTTCCGCATTCGCCGGAACTGACCTCGCCGATTGGCTGGCGGACCGAGCGATTGGAACTGTCGTCATCGTCGGCTTTATGACCCAGAATTGCGACGAATCGACCGCACGCGACGCGCTCCATCGCGGGCTAGCAGTAGAGTTCCTCTCCGACGCCACGGGCACCGTGGCCTTGGCCAATCAAGCTGGTTCGATCAGCGCAGAGCAACTCCATCGAGCAGTTCTGGTGGTATTGCAATCCCGCTTCGCCGCGGTTGCCACGACACAAGAGTGGGTCGACGCCGTGAGCAATGGGGCCGCTCTGGAGCGATCGAATATTTTCGCCAGCACCGCCGTGGCCCGAAACCAATAAGGAATCGACCTGCTCTTTCCGGCTCGACCGTCAGGGCGATGCGTCAACTGAACTATCGGCTATGGGCACTCCGACCTACCAGTGATGGACAAAACATCGGGCTTGTGCCGGGTCGAGAGGGACGAAAGTTCCGAGCATGATTTGCCCAATCGGTGCCCGGCGCACACGGCACGACTCAGGATCCGGCTATCGAGTTGGTCTTCCTTTTTCGTGCAAACAAATTGCAAAGACGCGCCACCAGGAGCTCGAGTGCGAACTCCTCAGGTACTCCGTCCAGACCCTTGATACGCCCCTCGGCCTCAGCGCACCACGACAGGGCCCGCACGACGGAGGGGTAATCGAGCATGCGCGCCGATTCGAGAAGTTTTTTAGCCGCAAAGGGCACCTTCTTCTTGGCGCCGTTGGCCTCAAGACGGGCATTTAGAGCCTCAGCCGTGGTGATGGAAGGCGAGCTCACCGATGCGATCTCGATCATGCGCCTCGAGATAACCGCCACCAAAACCAGCGGATGGATCCGCAACTCCTCGGTAAATCGCCGCAGTTGCAATAGCACTTCGGCCTCGCCGTGCCGTCTGCAATTCTCAATTGCGTTGGTCAGCTGATAGAGCGGCAGCGAACCGGCGCGAACCAAATAGGGTTCGACGTCGGCGGCGCTGATGCGGTGATCGGGCTCGAATCGCGCCTCGAGCACCTCGAGGAGACTTCTGACCCGGGCAACATCTTCTCCGAGGTGCTCTCTCATTCGCGCCAGGGCGTCGGAAGAAAAACGAAGAGATGACGACGCCAAAGCCTCGGAAAAGAACTCCGTGCGCAATGCGTCGTTGCTCAACTTGAGGTCGAGCACCACTCCGAAATCGGCGGCGACCTTGGCCACCTTAGGGCTGATCTTCCCCGCGAAACTCGACATGACCAGATAATTGGCCATCTCCTCCGAGCGGCCCGGCACACTCAGATACCCCACGATCACCGCCATGGCATCTTCGGTCAGCTTGTCGACGCCGCGCACGCATACCGCGGCTGCATCGGCGAAAATATGCATCTGCTCAAGCGCCGCGCAGACTTCGGCTCCCGCGACGACCTCGGCGTCAAAGATGGTGACATCGACCTCCGCCGAACTACGCAGTTCCTTTATGAGCTCGGCCTCGGCGTCTGCCACGATCCGGGGTTCGTCTCCACGCAAAAGATAGATGTGGCGATTCCCAGCGACCTGGTTCGTCATATTTGCCCCAGCCCCTGCTGGCAACGCATGGTCATCACTGGACACTCGTCCTT
This sequence comes from Actinomycetes bacterium, assembly GCA_021790495.1. GTDB lineage: Bacteria > Actinomycetota > Acidimicrobiia > Acidimicrobiales > Acidimicrobiaceae > Acidithrix. The sequence continues at coordinate 4,336 of JAJYGZ010000322.1, read as the reverse complement.
TGAGATAACGCGGCGCAGACTTCGAGCGCTCGCCGGGTGCCGCGAACATCATGGACCCTGAAGATACGTGCTCCGCCCATGTAGGCCACCAGCGCCGCCGATATCGAGGCGACTCGGCGCTCGGGCAGTTCGAGACCGAGATGTGCGCCGATGAAGTCCTTGTTGGAGGCCGAAAGCAAGAGCGGGTACCCCATCGAGGCGATCTCGGAAGACCTTCGAAGCAGCTCAAGCGACTGGATGGTATTCTTGCCCAGGTCAAGTCCGGCGTCGGCAATAATGGATTCCGGTGCGACGCCAGCCTCCAGCGCCCATTGAACACGCCGCCGGAGAAATTGCTTAACGGTCCCGACAACGTCGTCATATAAGGGATCGGGATCGGGAACCCTGGGCGCAAGACGGATATGGGTCGCAACTACGCCAGCGTCCCAGCGCGCCGCCACGCTCAGATACTCGCGGTCCGCGAACCCGCTGATGTCGTTTCCCAGCACCGCCCCAACACCGAGGGCGGCATCCAACACCACGGGATTCCAAGTATCCACCGAGACCGGGATATCGAAACGCTCGACTAGGGCTTTCACTGCGGGTACCACCCGTTCGAGTTCCTCGGCGGTAGTCACCTCCACTCCCGCTCCGGCTTTGACGCCACCGACGTCAAAGATATCCGCGCCGTCGTCAAAAAGCTCTTCGGCCTTGGATAAGAAGCTGTCAAATTGGAAATAACTGCCCTTGTCGAAGAACGAGTCCGTGGTTCGATTGAGAATACCCATAACCAAGCCGCGGTGCGTCAAGTCAAACTGGTACTTACCGAGCCTTAGCATTCGCTGTCGCCTTTAGATCCAAGTCGTTGTCAGTTGGTCGGGCACCCTTTTGCGCCGCCTTCGTTACTTTAGGCTAAAACCCGCCAGGCGTATCGATACAACCTTGGCACTTGACTGCCAAAAAGGCGGCGATAGCGCTAAAAGAGGCGCGAGGCAAGCGCCCGGCGGTATTTGATCGCGTCCTCGCGATCCACCATGACCTCAAGCAGATCCCGGTACTCCTGGCGCGCGGCCTCGTCCTCTTTGACTGTGTCCAACAGCTCATTGAGCCGCTGTTCGATGTCGATGCCCCCGACCGCCAAGTTCTTGATATTGAGTCTGGCCTGTGCGCCTAGCCGCAAGATCGGCTCGGTCTCGGGAACCCTGGCCAAGAGGGTAAGAGCCTCTTCGTTGTCCCCGCGCTCAATCAGAAGCTCAGCGAGCTTCTCAACCGCTACCACGTGCCCAGGCTCAAGCTCGAGCGCTTCACGCAAGGACGCTTCGTCGCCGATTTCAGCGAGGAGATCCACAGGCGTCTTGGTGGGTGCCAGTTTGGCGACAAACTCCCTTACCGCGGCTTCGGGTTGGGCACCGACAAAGCCGTCCACGACCTTGTGGTCGCGCAATGCGTATACCGCCGGAATCGATTGGACCTTGAATGCCGCCGAGGCCTGAGGGTTCTCGTCGACGTTTATCTTGACGAGAACTACCTTGCCACCGGTCTCATCGACAACCTTTTCAATGATCGGCCCGAGCGTGCGGCACGGTCCGCACCAAGGAGCCCATAAGTCGACGACGACCGGAACGTCATCACTTTTGTTCAGGACATCTGCCTGGAATGTTGCGTCTGTTACGTCAATGTAAGCCACGCGACCATCCTAGCGCCGCGCACAAATTTGGCTTCGATACCAGACGGGGTATCACATCCCTCCGATATCAGTTTGGCGCGACGCACCTGCAACTTTAGGCTAGATTCAATGCAAGATGGAAGGCATCAACGAACCCGCGGTCAGCAATTGGATTAGCTCTAAGCTGCCGTATCTGGCGCCCCCTTTCAGCTACGAGCTGATAGCGGGCGGCCGGTCGAACCTGACTTATGCCCTCAGCGACAGCGCGGGCGCCAAGATCGTCCTAAGGCGTCCACCGGCGAGCCACGTTCTCCCCACCGCCCACGATATGACCCGAGAGTTCCGGATTATCTCGGCCCTTCACCCCACCGGATATCCTGTAGCGGTTCCTCTCGCCCTTTGCGCGGACGCCTCGGTGAACGACTATCCGTTTTACCTAATGAGCTACGTGGAAGGCTCGATATTGCGGGACCCCGCGGTACTTGAGGCCAAGTTCCCGGATCTGAGTTCTCGGGCTACCATCGCCGATTCCCTGGTGCGAACCCTCGTGAAGCTGCACAGCTACGACATCGAAGCCATAGGCCTCGCAGATCTGGCAAGACAAGACGGATATATCGAGCGTCAGCTAAAGAGGTGGTACGGTCAATTTCGCGCGAGTGCGGGCGAGATAGACCACTCGGTGCCCCTTGTTGACGAGATGTATGCCCGGCTCGTAAGCAATATCCCGCCCCAGAGTCGAGCGACTGTCGTGCACGGCGACTACCGCCTCGATAACACCATGGTGACCAACGATGGAACCATCGCCGCGGTTCTCGACTGGGAGATCTGCACTCTTGGAGATCCGCTCGCGGACATCGGCCTGCTCCTGGTGTATTGGACCGACCCCGACGACGAAAATATCCCACTATCGGCCATCACCGCGCAGCCGGGTTTTCCGCGCCGAGCGGAGATAGCTCAGAAGTACGCTGATTTGACCGGCGTCGATCTGAGCAGCATCAACTACTACGTGAGCTTCGGATTCTGGAAGCTCGCCTGCATTCTCGAGGGCGTCTATTCTCGTTATCTTCAGGGTGCGCGTGGCGGGGATCGCAGCGAGGTAACCAACTACTCCACCCAGGGTCATCTTCTCGCCCAAAGTTCGATGCGCGCTCTAGAGCGCCTCTAGCCCTTAGCCGAGATACGTCCCACGACGTGCTCAGTCTGCTAGGGAATCAGGTTGATAAGCCGCGGAAGGCGCGCGACTACCTTATTTGGAACCCCATCGCCAAGAGCATTGCGAACTTTCGAATTGGATAGAGCGAGTTCGACGGCTTCCGGCTCGGAAATATCGGATGCCACTTCGATCTTGTCTCTGAACTTTCCCCCGACCTGAATGACCATGGTCTCGGTCTCCGAAACCAGCATCGAGGCATCGACGACCGGCCAATCCTTGGCGTGCAATATCTCTCCTGGATGACGCAACGACCACATCTCAGCAGTAACATGGGGCGCCATTGGCGCTAGCAACTTAATCAACACGTCCAGTGCTTCAGAGACGCTCCGGGCATCGGCACCCGCTTGTCTTGACTTGTAGATCTGATTGGTCAGACTCATCAGCGCCGCTACAGCGGTATTGTATGACCACCGCTCGTAGTCCGCAGTTACCTTCTCGATTGTCCGATGCGTCGCGCGTCTCAGGGCCAGCGATACCGTGGCATCCGCGTCGCTCCCATCTTGGGGATCTTCTCCTACCGCGGCGCGATAGATGCGCTGAAGGAATTTGAAGCATCCTTCGATCATCTCGTCCGCTTGATCAGTCCAATCAAAGTCGTCACCCGGAGGACCGACAAATAGATGAAACACCCGCAGAGCATCCGCTCCGACGGTGTCGAAGTACTGCGCTGGCGCGATGAGATTTCCCTTGGACTTAGACATCTTCGATCCCGCGAGTCGTATCATCCCCTGGGTGAAAAGTCTCGAAAATGGCTCGCGCAACCTCGGGGGAACTAGGCCAAGATCCGAGAGGGCCTTAGTAAAGAAGCGCGCGTACATGAGGTGAAGAATCGCGTGCTCAATTCCTCCGATATATTGATCGACCGGCATCCAAGCGCTGAGGGCTTCGGGCGAGAAGGGTACGTCTGAGCTAAAGGGATCGCAAAAGCGAAGAAAATACCACGAGGAGTCGACAAAGGTGTCCATAGTGTCGGTCTCGCGCAGTGCAGGCGCGCCGCACTTGGGACATGTCGCGTTTAAGAAACCCGGGTGGCGCGCCAACGGCGATTCGCCTGTTGGAAGAAACTCAACATCGTCAGGTGCCAACACGGGAAGATTCTCGATCGCAACTGCGACTGGTCCGCAACCTTCGCAGTGCACAATTGGGATTGGACAGCCCCAATAACGCTGACGCGACACCAGCCAATCGCGCAAGCGATATTGGATCGAGGAATTACCCAGTCCAATGCTCTCAAGCCTTTCGATCGCCGCCGCTTTGGCTTCGGCTATCGAAAGACCATCCATGAATCCCGAATTTATCTTCTCGCCAGGGCCCGTATAAGCCTCGCCGGTAAAGTCCGCCGGCGGCGCAACGGTCCTGATGATAGGCAGGCCATACTCGCGCGCGAAATCAAAGTCGCGCTGGTCCTCTCCGGGAACTGCCATGATGGCGCCTGTTCCATATGTCATCAGGACGTAGTCCGCCACGTAGAGCGGCAC
>JAJYGZ010000006.1 GCA_021790495.1 Actinomycetes bacterium | reverse complement strand
GACATTCTCCTTGGCATCGGCGGCACGCCTGAAGGCGTTGTCGCGGCCGCTGCGCTGCTCAGCATGGGAGGCGAGATCCAAGGGCGACTTTGGCCTCGAAATCCGATCGAGCGTGAAGCCGCAATCAAAGCTGGCTACGACGTAGGCAAGGTCCTCCACACCGAGGACCTGGTGCGCAGCGACAACTGCTTTTTCGCAGCGACAGGCATTACCGATGGCGAGCTACTCAAGGGAGTGCACTACAGCTCGCAAGGAGCAGTAACGCAATCTCTGGTAATGCGCTCGCGTTCAGGTACGGTTCGCCAAATCGAATCGCATCACAAACTTGTCAAATTGCGTAAGATTACCAGCATCGAGTACTAATTCGCGCGCGTCGCGTGCCTGGAGGACCTTGGCGCCCATCGAGGCCGCCAGATGCGCCACTTTGGCGAACTCTTCGTCGCTATTTGCACGCCGGCTGGCGAACAGCTCGCGAACTCCGGTTTGGTTGCAGTAGTGGATCAGCTCATCGAGCAGAGTCGCTCCAAGTCCGAGACCGCGCTCTGGCGGCGATACCCACATCCACTTCAGCCAAGCTCGAGCGCCAAAAAGGGCGACAACGCCCAACGCGCACAGAGTACCGTCCTCGCGGTACCCGCTAACACTAAGGGTTGCGCCGGGCGAAATTCCTGATTCAAGATCAGAGCATGGATAAGCTGACCACATGGAACCCAGCGAATCACCTACCCCTTGGAGCCATGGTCCGATCGCTCCGCTCCTGTAAAAGGTCACCGGAGCGCCCGCGCCCGAGCGCCTCCTCGAATCTTCAAAAAGTACCTCGGTATATCGCTGCCAGGTGCCTTTGGGATCCTGACGGAGAATCCAAAATCCCTCTACTTCAACGACCCGATAATATCTGCCTAGCAGATCAACCCCCGACTTGACCAGGTCTTGCGGCGCATTGTCATATAAAGTTACATGAGGTATGAAGTCGCGTTGACGTTCGGGAGCGCCGTTCGCTAATCGAACACCCTCTTCTAGCTCCAGAAGCGCCTTCGATGGAGTGACAGCCAGAAAGAGCACACCGGGGTCACGGTCAAATGTTCCACATCCATTCAGCTCCAACTGAAAGCCCGCAAACCTCGACCCAAGGTTCCTCAAGCGCAGAATAAGTCCATCGAGTTCCGAATCGCTCAAGTTGCAAGGAGGAAAAAGCGTGAGATGCGGCTCGATCCGGGTCAGTTGCGCCGACCCGATGGCGAGCCTGATGCCGTCTATTTCGCTAGCAATCTCAGCCGGAAATAGGATCGCAATTCCGAAGCGTGACCGGGTCATGGTAAAGCCTATATCCGACAGATTCGTCGCCTAGGCACTTGGGCGACACATTCTGGGTAAGTTAGGGGTGGCTCGAGCGGATGATCGCCGAAGAGACTGCGAGCCGAACATGGGCACGCCGCAGTGCCGCTTCGGCCATGGCGTCGCTCGAATGGGCCAGCGCAGCCTCGGCGCGCTCCTTGGCATGCTGCGCCCTAGCAACGTCGATCTCGTTGGCAAGTTCGGCGATGTCCGCCAAGATCACGACCTTATTTTTAGCGACCTGGACAAATCCGCCGTGAACCGCCGCATACAAAGTGGCGGCGTCGGGACGTTCAACCTTGACGACGCAGATGTCGACTGTGCCCATGAATGGAGCGTGATGAGCCAAGAAGGCGATATCGCCATCGCCAGTGCGCAGCGTCACCATCGTGGCCGCGCCGATAAAGAGCGGCCGCTCCGGGGTTAGAAGTTCAGCGTCAATCGTAGCTGCCATGGCTCAATTTCCTTGCAGCGTCTTCGCCTTGGCGAGCACACTCTCTGCATTGCCGACATTCAAAAATGCCTGCTCGGGAACCTCGTCGAGCTCGCCATCCACGAGAGCCTCGAACGACTCTATGGTCTCGGCGATAGGGACATAGCTCCCCTTGAGTCCAGTAAAAACCTCGGCAACGAAGAAAGGCTGCGAAAGGAACTTCTGGATCTTCCGAGCGCGCGAAACTATCACCCGGTCCTCTTCACTCAATTCGTCCAAGCCGAGAATCGCGATGATGTCCTGAAGCTCCTTATAGCGCTGCAGCACCTCTTGCACGCGGCGCGCAACATTGTAGTGATGCTGGCCGACAACGTGGGGGGCAAGAATATTCGAGGTGGAAGAGAGAGGATCCACCGCCGGGTAAATTCCCATCGAGGCGATATTTCGAGATAGTTCGGTCGTAGCGTCGAGGTGGGTAAAGGTGGTAAAAGGAGCTGGATCGGTGTAGTCGTCCGCCGGCACGTATACCGCTTGAACAGACGTGATCGAGCGTCCCTTGGTCGAGGTAATCCTCTCCTGAAGCTCACCCATTTCGTCCGCGAGCGTCGGTTGGTAGCCCACCGCCGAGGGCATGCGGCCCAGCAGGGTCGAGACTTCGGATCCAGCCTGGACGAAACGGAAGATATTGTCTACGAAGAGAAGAACGTCTTGATTCTTGACATCGCGAAAGTACTCGGCCATGGTGAGCGCAGAAAGCGCAACCCGGAGGCGCACGCCCGGAGGCTCATCCATCTGTCCGTATACGAGAGCGGCCTTGGCTATGACTCCGGACTCCTGCATTTCAATCCAGAGATCGGTACCTTCTCTGGTGCGCTCTCCGACGCCGGCGAAGACTGAGACGCCGCCATGCTGTTGAGCAACCCGGTTGATCATCTCCATAATCAGAACCGTTTTGCCAACGCCAGCGCCCCCGAAGAGTCCAATCTTTCCACCCTCCACATAGGGCTCGAGAAGGTCAATCACCTTGATTCCGGTCTCGAACATCTTGGCATGGGGCTCAAGCTGATCAAAGTCAGGAGCGTCGCGGTGGATAGCCCAGCGCTCGGTGATATTTTCAATAACCGGGGTATCCAAAGGCTCACCAATGACGTTGAATACGTGTCCGAGTACGCCTTCACCCACCGGCACCGAGATGCCGCGCCCAGTATTTCTCACGATCGCGCCACGCTTGAGGCCGTCGGTTTGTTTCAGGCATACGCAACGTACCCGGCCGTCGCCAATCTGCTGAGCTACCTCAGCAGTAACGGTGACCGAATTGCCATCGAGAACCAGGTCGACCTCAACGGCTGTGTTGATCTCAGGAATCGAATCAGGTGGAAACTCGACGTCGATGACGGGACCAACAATCGCAACCACCCGGCCATCTTCGAGCCTTGGATCATTCTCTACCATGGTTGTCATACATCTCTCCTAAAAAGACGCCAAGTCACACTTGGCGAAGTCACAGTTGTCCATTGGATCCGCATCGGCTGCCAGACCAGGCGACGGCTAGTCGAGTTCATCGCTATTTGCCGCCCCCCGCAAAGCTTCGGCCCCTCCCACGATCTCCATAATCTCGGTGGTAATGGAGTCCTGGCGAGCCCGGTTCATGATCCTCGTATATTTCTTGATCAACTCTTCCGCGTTTTCAGTCGCCGACTTCATGGCGCGCTGACGATAGGCGTATTCGGAAGCCGACGCCTCCAAAAGCAGGGCAAAGATTACTTCTGCCACATACATGCGCAGCAGTGGATCGATAATCTCCTCGGGCGAGGGCTCGACCTCGAAGTCCAGCGCCTGGCCAGAAAGACCCTTGGTGAATTTCTCCGGCTCGATCGGCAAGAGCGGAATTACTTCGAGCTTTTGCAAACCAGACGAATAGAACCGCGTAGTAACCACATCAAAAGTCGTCGCGGCGCCGGAGTCGAACATGGATAGTACTGCGTCGGCTATCTCTTGGGCATGCGCATAGGTGGGACGCTCAGTTACTCCAACCACCGAGTGCGCTATAGATATCTGCCGGTACCGGAAGAATCCCAGTGCCTTCTTACCAACCGTGACAAGAGCAAAGGAACTTCCCTGCCGAGCCAATTCCTTGATGCTGGTCTCCACGAGCCGCAACGCGGCGGAATTGAAGGAGCCGCACAATCCACGGTCGGAGCCAATTACCAGATAGCCCCGCGCGCCAGCAAACGGCTCGGCAAGATACGTGCTCTTAGGCAAACCCGCCGAAGCCGCGAGATCCTCGACGACCTTGGTCATCGCGCCAAGGTATGGCCTTGCGTCGTTGATCCGCCCCATCGCCTTCACTATGCGAGAGGCTGCGATCAGCTCCATGGCCTTGGTGATCTTCTTGGTCGCCTGAACGCTCTTGATCCGCCGCTTGAGAATGCGCTCCTGTCCGCCAGCCACGAACTACATCTCCTCGGAGGCGTGCTCGGCGACTTGGGCGTCGAACCCAGCCTTGAATCTTTCGATCAAGGCATTCATCTCGGCTGCATCTGGCAAGGTTCCGCTGCTGCGTATCTGGCCGAGCATGTCCGAACCGTTGGCCCGAAAATATTCAATCAGCTCTTCGATGAACTTGCGAACGGCATGAACTGGCACGTCGTCAATCTTGCCGTTCACGCCTGCATAGATCGATAAGACCTGCTCCTCAACGGGGACCGGCGCGTTCTGCCCCTGCTTTAGGACCTCGGTGAGCCGGTATCCACGGTCGAGTTGGGCCTGGGAAACCTTGTCAAGTTCCGACCCAAAGGTCGCGAAAGCCTCAAGCTCTCTAAACTGCGCAAGATCCAGCTTCAAGGTCCCCGAGACTGAACGCATCGCCTTGATCTGCGCCGATCCTCCAACGCGAGACACCGACACGCCGACGTCAATGGCGGGACGAACGCCAGAATAAAACAGATCCGAGTCAAGAAACACTTGGCCATCGGTGATCGAGATAACATTCGTAGGAATGTAGGCCGAGACGTCGCCTGCTTTGGTCTCGATGATAGGAAGCGCCGTAAGCGAACCTCCACCAAGCTCGTCACTTAGCTTGGCAGCGCGCTCCAAAAGCCGCGAATGTAGGTAAAAGACATCTCCCGGGTAAGCTTCGCGGCCGGGCGGACGCCGTAGCAGCAATGAGAGCTGGCGGTAAGCTTCGGCCTGCTTGGACAAGTCGTCGTAGACGATTAGCGCGTGCTCTCCGTTCTCCATCCAGTGTTGACCCATCGCGCATCCGGCGTAGGGCGCAAGGTATTTGTAGGGCGCGCCGTCAGACGCCGACGCGTTCACGACGACGGTGTAGGCGAGTGCTCCGCGCTCTTCGAGAATTGCCACTGCGCTAGAAACAGTCGAGTTCTTCTGTCCAACCGCGACGTAGATGCACTTTACGCCTTGGCCCTTTTGGTTGATAATAGTGTCAAGAGCGACCGTGGTTTTGCCAGTTTTCCGGTCGCCAATAATGAGTTCCCGCTGGCCCCGACCAATTGGCGTCATAGCGTCGATCGCCTTGATTCCGGTCTGCATCGGCTCCTTGACGGGCTGGCGCGAGACGATTCCCGGTGCCTGTACCTCAAGGCGGCGAAAAGTCTCGCTTTGAATCGGACCCTTTCCGTCAATCGGAACGCCCATGGCATTCACTACGCGGCCGAGCAGCGCATCTCCAACCGGAACAGAAAGAATCCTCCCGGTCGCGCGAACGATCTGCCCTTCGTCAATACCTTCGCCCGTGCCCAAAATAACTGCGCCAATGGAGTCTTCATCCAGGTTGAGCGCGAGCCCAAGGGTCTGGTTCTCGAACTCGAGTAGCTCGTTGACGCCAACTTGCGGGAGGCCCGACACGCGGGCGATCCCATCAAAAATCTCAAGTATTCTGCCGACCATCTCACCGCTGACCGAAGGGGTATACCCTTCCAGCCTCGCCTTGAGCACGCTGGTAATCTGATCCGCACTAATTGACAACTCGGTCATAGGTTGCCTTCCGATCCTATTTCGCCGCGGTCGCCAAACCGAGGCGACCTCTCAGCTCGTCTAATCTATGCCGTACGCTTCCATCAAAAATTGTCTCGCCGACTACGGCAAGGATGCCACCCATCACCACGGGATCTATGACTTCCCGAAGTTCCACCACAGATCCCACAGCGCGGGAAATTGCCGCGCTCGGCGACGCAATTTCATCGGCCCGCAATCTCACACCAGCCACCATGGCAAGGCGGGTTGCGACCAACAACGCCATCGTCAGCGCGAAGAGGCCACGATAGCCGGAAGCAGGGCGGGGCAGTCGTAGAGGCGGAGGCCTGTCGAGCCACTCCA
>JAJYGZ010000056.1 GCA_021790495.1 Actinomycetes bacterium | reverse complement strand
GAGGGCGTTGCGTCGCCGCCAAGCGAGCGATGTGATCGATCAACTGCTGGCCGGATCGGATGGGTCCGCGTGACAATCAAAGCGACTTTCATTGGCATCAACAAGCACCTGGACGCAGCGAATCCGGGCCGCGCAATGCGATGGCGTTGTGGGCGCTTGTCACCAACACCGTAGAAGGTTTGACCGCGCGGCTTGCTGGGCAATGCCGCCGCGACGTATGCACAAGTCTCCCACTCTCTCCTTGACGCGTTATCCGCCCCCGCGGCCATCTGCAAATCCGGACGCGACGGCGAGTAGGACGAGTGCACCGCGGAGGCTGAAGTGGCTGCCACCCCGGTGACGGCGAACCCGAGGGTGGGGATGCTAGCCGCGAAGTCTTAGACGAATGGCTCCTTTGCGGACTTGTACAAGGTAGCGCTACGGCTGATACCCGCCAATTGAAAACCCGGCCCAGACCCCACGACCGCCGCCCCTTCAAGCCCGGCTCCTCGAGCTGCTTGGCGTCGATCCCCGACCGCCTCGGCTACGGGTTGTGAGTTCATGGGCGCAGGGACATCGCCTTTTAGTGTGCTTGAGGCCGGCGAGTTGATGATACGAGAAATGTTATATATTTTCATTGGGCTTAGCGCGAAATCTGTTATCGTCGCCGAGCGCGACGAGGGGCATCGACCCGTGATGCAAAGTCACGCGGGGAGAGCACAGGGGTTCCCCTCCAAGGAGTCATATGGAGAAGATCAGTGTCGTTGGATACAATAAGAACTGCCCTAGACGCCAACGCAAGCTCTGGGATTCGATTGTCCTTGCAATCGTCGCAGTCGGTTACGGCTTCATCCGGTTCAAGAATCCCACCTCCGGAAGCCTCAGCCATCTCGATGAGAACATCTAAGTAATCCTCAATGAGTTGAGTTTCCCATTCGAAACCACCCTTGGCTGCTGGGGCCCCGAGCACGCGATCGATGTTGGTGAGGACGTGAGGACTCAGCCAAAGACTGAACTCGACTGCATCGTTGATAGTTCAGACGCAGTCGGCTGCAAAGTGACCCGACGCCCGAGGAGGGCTTGGCCACGATTCGAACGAATCCTGTCCAGTGACGACTGCATCAACAAAGACGTTGACGTCAAATACGACCGGCTGCGCCGATTTCTCCTCGCTCACGCCTCCGCTCGGCGTGCGAGGACCCGCTTGACCCGATCGCTGATATCATCTGGCGAAATACCAATCTCGGAGGAGCGCTTAACTCCGTATGACTGGATACAACGAAGTCGTTGGGCGCGATCCGCAACTTCCATGCGGTCCATTGCCATCCGCAAAAAGGCGCTCCGGTTTCCCCCGCTGAATACCTGTACCAGGCGATCGGGGCGAGGCTGGTCAGACTTGGCAATAGAGAAGCCGACGGTCACCGAGTGGCTATTGCGGGCTTCAGCACTGCTCATGGACTCAGCGTATGGCACGTGCGATTTACGTCCAACTTTCAAGCTGAGGTTATTCTCGATCTTCTTGTCGGAGCTACATTTGTCTCCTTACCCCGGTCATCGATAGCAAAGGCGCCTTTTAGGGCGGTTTCTTGCCATTATGGTGGCAAATGTAGCGGCGGTGTGCGAAGGAGTCGCGAAGCTGCGCCGCCAGGTGGTGGGGGTGCTCGGGTGGATGCCGCGCGGCTCGCCAAGGGGATACCAGGATTTTCGGAACTGCCAGAAGAAGTGCTAGGTGGGATCCGCAAGGAGATCGGCGCGATCAAGGGGAAGCCGCGACCCTTCGGGCTTTTCGGTGATGGAGAACGCGCAAGGGCATCTGCCTGGGGACTTGGTACTTGCCAACAGGGATATTTCGCTGGTAAACTCTTTGGAGAGGGGGCATTTCATGCAGCGACAGGACGCAAAGAGCCTGGCCCTGTTCAGGGCAATCGAGGCGAAGATATCCGATTCTGATGACCCGCGGATGAAGTGAAGTCCGAAGGTCTCGCGCGTGCAGAGTCGTCGGTGATCCAGAGAGCGAGGCAGCTTTCCTGTCAAGGATGCAGGTAGGGGAGATCGGATCTAATGAGATTCCCAGGGAGGGGGTACCCCTTGAGACGCGGTAGCCGCAAAGCCGGTTGCGACCTAGACCGAGATTCGGCGGCTCATGGTACGATATCAAGTACCACTAGGAGGTGGAAATGGCAATCACCGCAAGCGAAGCCAGAAGGAACTTGTTTCCCTTGATCGAGCAGGTCAACAACGATAGTACCCCTGTCGAGATCTTGTCACGACGGGGAAATGCCATCCTGATCTCACGCAGCGACTATGAGGCGCTGTTAGAGACTGCTTATCTGCTGCGGTCCCCTGCGAATGCGAGACATCTACTTGAGAGCTTGAGCCAAGCCTTGGCCGGGGAACGTCAAGCGCACCCACTGGCTGAGTGAGACTCGTTTTTACTCCAAATGGGTGGGGAGATTACACCGCTTGGATGGAAACTGATCGAGCGATGGTCAAACGAATCAACAAAGTTATCGAGGACGTTCTTCGTGACCCAGTAAGCGGAATCGGCAAACCAGAACCATTGCGCTTTGACTTCAAAGGAGCATGGTCACGGCGTATAAATGAGGAACATCGGCTCGTCTACCTCGTAGATGGCGAGGATATTGTTGTCCTGCAAGCTCGGTACCGCTACGAGTGAAAGAAATGCCTAAAGAGCAGGTGCGCCAGGTGCTTAATCGGCGACGGAAACCTTTTTGCTCGACCGCTAGCAACTTGAGATCGACCACTCGACATATACCACGGTCGCCATAGTGTCCAAGACGCGACAAGCGATCACGGCGTAAAACGCTTGATACTGATCGCTCCGTGCCGACAACCCTTGGACGCATTGGCCGTACCACCGATAGAGGATCGCGGAACTTGGTCCCTCGCCGCTCCAAGAGACCAAACTCGAGCAGTCGGTCGGTGTCGCGACTAAGCGTCTTGGGCGTCTTTAGCGCATAGTCGTGGTTCAACGCCAAAACGAGTGCGCGCACTTCGGCGCGCGCGACAGCCATTTGCGCGGCCGGCCCGCCTCCAAGGCGAGGAGGCGCTGCCTCTTCGCGGCGGCACTGTGCAGGTCTTCGAACGCCTCGCACACTAATGCTTGTTACGTCAGCTCTTCTTGTTGACGAACAAGATTCTTGATTGCGCTGCTAAGTCCGTCCCAGAAGCCCTGGGCGCCATAGCTGAGGAATTGGGGAGGTCGCCTCCCAGGTCGCCATTGGGACAGAATCTAGCTCTTCTTTCTCCTCAGGCCCGATTGCCTTGTCTTAGATTCGGGCCAAAACTCTTGTCGCCGCCAAGGGTTCACCCTTTGCTTTGGGAGTCACCCGGGACTTCCCGGTATAAAAACCTTGGTATCGTTGTCGCCTACCGCCAAATACTCCCAACTATTTCTTGAGTTCATCATGACAGTCACGCCGTTGAGATTTTCACTCGTCGTCGAGGCCATGGAGACGAACTCCATGGCGTTGGTGGTGGTATTCACGGTCATGGTCACCATATTGCCGTTCGCGCCGGTGATGGCAAAGCAGTAACCGGTACCGCTGGCAAGGCAGTAGCCGCCGTAGCCGATGCCGGTCAAATTAGAAGTGGTGGGGCTCAATTGAATGGTCCAGGCAGGAGTTGAGTTCCAGGTGTTGACCATGTCGATCACTCCCCCTTGGCCAACGGCAATTACCATTGGCGTGAGGGAATCCACCGCGTTCAGGTCGGTTGTGGTGCCACTGGCTTCAGGAGTCCAATTCGCGCCATCGTCAGCGGACATGAGGATGGTGCCCCCGCTCCCAACGCTGTAGGCGTCCCCTGAAGCGGCGAAGACGACGCCGTTCAAGTTGTAATGGTGGGTGAGCACCGGCGAAAAAGGTGCGACTCCGCTCCGGTAGATCCAGGTTTCCCCGGCGTCCGTCGTGGTAAGCACCGTCTCGTTGGCGCCAACGATGATGCCGGTGGTTGGGTTCAAGAACGATACGGCGCGCAGGTCGTTGCAGACCGACTTTGCGCAGATCTTGGTGGGGGTGACTTGCGCGCTCCATGTCAGCCCTCCATTGGGTGAGTACAAGATGGTCCCATCGGCACCCACCGCCCAGCCAACCTGTCCGTAAAAGGTCACAGAGTAAAGGTTCTCCGTGGTGTGACTGCTTGGCCTGGCCCAGGAGGTGCCGTCGTAGCGTTCAATCACGCCGCCGTCTCCTACTGCCACGGCTTGAGTCACCATGCCGGTTTCCTTGCTTTGGAAAGAGATCACGGAGTTCAAGGCCGGCAAGCTCGCCGCGGGCGCGATCGAGAGACTGGCTTGCTCGGAGATCAACTGGGCTGGGTTCGACGAGTCGGTGAGGGTAATGGCGAAGTTGACGGTAGAGGCTGGGCTGCTTGGTGGCGGAGTGCCAGTGAGATCGCCAGCGCTCGAGAGGTTCAGCCAAGCGGGCAGGCCGGATGCACTCCAGGTGTAAGGAGATACGCCGCCACTGGCTGTGAGACTCTCAGAATAGGCGACACCCGCGGTGGCCGAGGGCAGTGTCGGCGACGAGGTTATGGCAAGTGGCGGAGCCAAGACCTCCAAGGCAAGCACTTGGGATGCGGATTCGAGTCCGTCAAAGACCCTGACTTTGAAGGCGAAGTTCTTCCCTATCTCGGCCGGAGGCGGCGCGCTCGAGCTTCGGAGCACCAGCTCTCCGTCGTGGAGGAGCTCCAGCCATGGCGGGATGTTGGCGTCGGCGGGATACCAGGCGTAGTTACCGGTTCCGCCCGAGGCCCCGAGCCGCGCAGTGTAGGGACTTCCCACGACAACTTTAGGCAGGGACTTGGTGACGATCTTTAGGGCAGGGTCAACCTCAACACCCGCCCCGGATGCATAGCACGATTGATTCTGCGCTTGATCGGTCACACATATCTGAAGGTAGCGACCCGAAGCTTGGGGGGCCGTGGGAGTACCCGTTATTTCCCAATTCCCCGAAGCGTCACTTTGTACCGACATGCCGGCGGGAAGCCCCGAAGTTTTGAACTGATACGGCGCTTGGCCTCCCGCGACGAGAATCGATTGCAAGTAAGGAACTCCGACTTCCCCAGCCGGTAGCGCATTTACCGCGCTCGGATCGACCGGAATCGCTAACGACAGCGGCTGCACCACATTGAGCTCGAATGCTCGGGGCGTCGAAGTCTGGTAATAGTCCTGCACCGTAAAGAGTGTCCGCGGAGCGCAAGAGCTGGCGTTGTCCCGTCCGCATAGGCCGAGATAGAGCGCTCGATAGACAACGCCGCTGGGCTGGCTTGCCCGAATCGCGCTCTGTCGCGGAGTGCCGTAGATGGTGCCTGGAACTCCCGTGGCCATACCTGTCGAGTCGAGCATAAGACCGCTTGGCAAAGACGATCCGGGAGCAAGGGTGAAGTAGTAGGCTCCATTGCTGGCGGCCGGAGTTCCGCCGTTCTCAGTCAAGGAGTACCGGTAGTACTTTCCGATCGTCGCGGTGGGCAGCGAGGCGGTGGTGATTACCGGAGGACCGACAACTTCGATGCGATAGGTTCCGCTCGCTGAAACATTCTTGGAGTCGGTTACCGTGGCGTCAATGCTGTAAGTGCCCAGCGAAGATGTCTCGCCAGAAATCTCTCCGTCCACGCCGAGGGTGAGTCCCGCCGGAAGTGCGGCGCTGGCTGGCGCGAGCCTCCATGAATATGGACCTACTCCGCCCGAGGCGCTCAGCAAGACGTCATAGGGCCGGTTCTGGTCGGCGCCGAGAAGATTGCCGCCGGGCACAACCGGGGAGCCCGCGACCCGGAGGCGAAAAGCGTGTGACCAGCTTCCGTTCTGGTCCGATACCATCAAGTGCACCAGGTAGTCTCCGCTGCGCCTCGGCGACCCAATGAGTACCGCGTTGTTGCCAACTTGGTGCAGCGAAATCCCATTTGGCAAGCCAAGGCCCGCGCTGTGCCAGGTGTAGGTGCCCGCTCCGCCGCTCGCGTTCAAAACGGTGAGATACCTTGCGCCGGCCTCGGCTTCGGGCAGCGAGGTGGTAGTTATCGCTACCCCCACCGGCAAGAGGATCCATTGTGTGGCGATGCCTCCTGAACCGTCGCGCAGCGTGACGAGGAAGTACTTGCTTGTCGAGCCGGCCTGTGCTTTTCCGTAGAAAGTTCCTTTGGTGCCGGTGACGGATCCGTTTGGGTCG
>JAJYGZ010000374.1 GCA_021790495.1 Actinomycetes bacterium | reverse complement strand
GTTCTCTCCCTTTACGATGGCTTCGTATACCTTGACGCGGCCCAGAACGTCGTCGGACTTAATGGTGAGAAGTTCCTGGAGCGCATATGCCGCGCCGTAGGCTTCCAGAGCCCACACTTCCATCTCTCCAAACCGCTGTCCACCGAACTGCGCCTTGCCTCCAAGGGGCTGCTGGGTAATCATCGAGTATGGACCGGTCGAACGAGCGTGGATCTTGTCATCGACAAGGTGAGCCAGCTTGAGGATATAGACATACCCGATCGATATCGAATTGTCATATGCCTGACCGGTTCGCCCGTTATAAAGCGTAACTTTTCCGTCTCGCCCGATTAGGCGCTTGCCGTCTCGCGACTCGGGATTGAGATTCTCGAATATCTTTTGGATAGTCGGGTGCTTGCCCGACTTCTCCTCTTCGTCCCAGTGCGCGCCGTCGAAGACCGGAGTTGCTATCCAGCTCGAAGGCTCGGTACGCGGACGGGTCTTGGTCTCGGTCCCGCGAATCGGAACCTTGGCCAATTCGTTGGATTCCCAACCCCATCGCGCGGCATATCCCAGATGAGACTCAAGAACCTGGCCAACGTTCATCCGGCTCGGCACACCGAGGGGATTCAAGATAATGTCGACGGGCGTTCCGTCCTCAAGATAGGGCATGTCTTCCACCGGCAAGATCTTTGAGATAACGCCCTTGTTGCCGTGGCGGCCCGCGAGCTTGTCTCCTTCGGTGATCTTGCGACGCTGGGCGACATAGACCCTCACCAACTGGTTGACACCAGCGGGAAGATCGGGGTTCTCGTCACGCGAAAAGACCTTCACGTCGATAACCTTGCCGTACTCGCCATGGGGGACCTTGAGCGAGGTGTCGCGCACTTCACGCGACTTCTCACCGAAGATGGCACGGAGCAAGCGCTCCTCAGGGGTCAATTCAGTCTCGCCCTTGGGGGTGACTTTACCAACGAGAATGTCGTTGGGTCCGACCTCCGCGCCGATGCGGATAATGCCCCTCTCGTCCAGATCGGAGAGAATCTCCTCTGACAGGTTGGGAATATCCCGAGTAATCTCCTCGGCGCCTAGACGGGTCTCGCGAGCGTCGGTTTCGTGCTCATCGATATGGATTGAAGTCAGAACGTCGTCGCGAACCATGCGCTCAGAAAGGATGATCGCGTCTTCGTAGTTGTAGCCCTCCCAAGGCATGAATGCCACCAGGAGATTCTTACCAAGAGCCAGATCGCCGTTGTGAGTCGCGGGCCCATCGGCCAATACATCGTGGCGCACTACCTTGTCGCCGATGTCGACGAGCACCTTCTGGTTGATGCTGGTGTTCTGATTCGATCGCCGGAACTTCGCCATCTGATAGATCTTTCGACCTAGAGGCTTGCCGAAACGGTCGCTCTCGCCGACCTCGTACTCCACGGTGACGTGGTCTCCGGAAACATCCGTAACCAGACCGGAACCTTCGGCTAGTACGACGTCGCCGGCATCCCTGGCCGCGCGCGCCTCGACCCCGGTTCCGATATACGGAGCTTCGGGAACCAGGAGCGGCACCGCCTGCTTTTGCATGTTCGCACCCATAAGGGCGCGGTTAGCGTCGTCGTGCTCGATGAACGGAATCAGCGAGGTCGAAACTGAAACGATCTGCTTGGGCGAAACGTCCATCAACTGGACTTCTTGGGCGGGTACGTAGTCGACTTCGGAGGTGGAGCCATACGAGGTGGTATCCACTCCAACTCTTACCTCGGCGCCGAGCGGTCCGCGACGCACCAGGACTCGATCCTCGGTGAATCGTCCGCTGGCGTCGAACGCCGCGTTCGCCTGGGCGATGACGAACTGCTCCTCTTCGTCCGCCGAGAGGTAGACGATCTCGTCGGTGACAACCCCGTCAAGCACCTTGCGATAGGGAGTTTCGATAAAGCCGAAGGGGTTGATGCGGGCATAGCTCGCCAACGCGCCAATAAGGCCGATGTTCGGACCTTCAGGCGTCTCGATCGGGCACATGCGTCCATAGTGCGACGTATGCACGTCTCGAACTTCGAAACCGGCTCGCTCACGCGAAAGTCCGCCAGGTCCCAAGGCTGACAGGCGCCGCTTGTGAGCGAGGCCCGAGAGCGGATTGACTTGGTCCATGAATTGGCTCAACTGCGAAGTCGCGAAGAACTCTTTGATCGCGGCGGTCACGGGTCTGATGTTGATCAGGGTCTGGGGCGTAATCGCCTCGACGTCCTGGGTCGACATGCGCTCCTTCACCAGACGCTCGAGGCGGCTAAGGCCCAAGCGGAGCTGATTCTGGATAAGCTCGCCGACGCTGCGTACGCGTCGATTCGCGAAGTGGTCCTGGTCGTCCAAGCGATACCCTGGAGTAGAGTCGGCAAGGCGCAACATATACGAAATGGCGGCGAAGATCTCGGCGGGCGAAAGCGTGGTGGCTTTCTCGCCAGGATGCTCGAGTTCGATTCCGAGTATCTCCGAAAGACGGTCAATCTCCGGGCCAAGCTTGCGGGAAAGCTTGTAGCGCCCCACCCGAGTCAGGTCATAGCGCTTCGAGGAGTAGAACGCGTTCTCGAAATAGTTTCGAGCCGCTTCGGCATTCTGGAGATCGGCGGGGCGGACCCTCTTATAGATCTCGAGAAGCGCCTCGTCCTGAGTCTTATGGACCAGCTTGTCCTTGGCCCACTGGTCGGCCAGAAAGCTGTTGGCGGCGACGAAACGCTCAAGGAGTTCAGGATCATCAAAGCCGAGAGCCCTAATCAGGGTAAAGATCGAAATACGACGCTTACGCGCGACGCGGGCGCCAGCATTCAACTCGCGACCTGGCTTGGATTCGACGTCGAACTCGAGCCATTCGCCTCGATAGGCGTGAATGGTGCCGGTTACAATCGTCTTAGCTTCGCGGCCCTTTTGGAAAATGATGCCCGGAGATCGGACGAGTTGCGAAACAACCACGCGCTCGGTGCCGTTGATGATGAAGGTGCCGCGGTCGGTCATCATCGGGAAGTCACCCATGAAGACCGTGTGCTCTTTCAGTTCACCGGTGTTCTTGTTGATGAACGTCGCCTTGACAAAGATGGGGGCCTGATAAGTGAGGTCCCTCTCCTTGCAAAACTCTTCGGTGTACTTGGGTACCGGCGTCAGATCCGGATCTTCCGGATCGAAATTCAACTCGAGCGCGAGACGCCCGGTAAAGTCCTCGACAGGACTCAACTCAGCAAAGGCCTCGGACAGCCCCTTTTTTAGGAACCAATCAAAGGAGTCCCTCTGAATTGAAATGAGATCTGGCAGAGGCAAAACCTCATCCAGATTGGCAAATGAGAATCGTTCAATCGAACGAGATCTAGAGGTCAACGAATCTCTCCCAGCTAGAGTTCACCTGATTTAGGACGCGACTCGCCAGAGGGCTCTTTTGAAAGCTCGAAGGGCTAAAGAGGGCGAGTGTGTAAGATAGCACGGCAAAACGAAAGTCTACACGCAGAGACGCCAAAGCGAGTCAATCCAGTGTAGGACTGACCCATCTTTTTTCGGCCAAGTGCCCTTGATCCGTTTTCGCCAGTGTAGCACTGTACGTAATCGGGATCAAGCGCACTGAAAAATCTTGCTTGGAAGCATAGACCCTCGCACGGAAAAATGCTCCCATGCGAGAATCCATATTCGCCAAGCCGGACTTCTCCGGCGTCAGACTACTTGAGTTCGACGGAAGCGCCAGCAGCCTCGAGCTGCGCCTTGGCCTTCTCGGCATCCTCTTTAGATACCTTCTCGAGAACCGCCTTGGGAGCGCCGTCAACGACGTCCTTGGCTTCCTTGAGGCCCAAATTGGTGAGCGAGCGAACTTCCTTGATCACTTGGATCTTCTTGTCGCCAGCAGCGAGAAGAACGACATCGAATTCATCCTGCTCCTCGACGACCGGAGCGGCGTCCCCGCCACCAGAGGCCGCGACGGCTACAGCTACCGGAGCCGCAGCAGTAACGCCGAACTTCTCCTCGAAAGCCTTGAGAAGCTCGCTCAATTCGAGCACAGTCATCGACGCTATAGCGTCAAGAATATCTACCTTGGTTGCCATGGTTATCTACCTTTCTTATTTCCAGAATTATCTTGTGAGAGCCCGTCACGCGCCGCTCCCCTCCCGCCCAAAGATGGACGAAACCGTTACGACCCGGCCGGAGACCGGATCGGCTGCCAAGGCTAGGCAGCCTCCTCGCTCTTCTTGTCCACCAGCGCAGAGAGTGCGTAGGCAAAGTTCTGCGGCAGAGCGTTGAGTAGCGAAGCAAAATTGCGCATTGGCGCGGCAAGGAGTCCGGCGAACTGCGAAAGCAGAATATCCCGCGAGGGAAGCTCGGCGAGAGCCGCCGTGTCGGCTGCGGAGATTACCGATTCGCCAAGAATCCCAGCTTTGATGACCAGACTCGGATTGGCCTTGGAGAAGTCGCGAAGCACCTTGGCAACTTCAACTACATCAGAGTCGACGAAGGCAAGCGCGGTTGGACCCTCGAGGTAGGAGCTGACGCCGTTGATGCCAGCGTTGTCCGCCGCGAACTTCACAAGCGTGTTCTTGTAAACCTTGAAGGACCCACCAGCTTGAACCAAGGCGTGGCGAAGCTTCTCGATGTCGGCAACTTTCAGCCCACGATACTCGGTGAGCAGCACCGCGGAAGAGCTGGCGAACTTCGCATTCAGCTCTTCGACTATCGCCACTTTCTCGGGACGGGGATTGTCCATAAAACTCCGATCAATAAAAAACTGCCGCATTCAATTCAAAGAATGCGGCAGCACCAAAAACTTTGCGTTACCTATCCTGGCTGGAATTCCATTATGCGTAAACGCACCAAGAGTCTTTGGCAACTGCCTTATAAAACTGTTTCTTGCCCGAAAGCTTAGCTGGCAATATCCTCTTCGGCCACCCGCATATGGTTTGTATCGATCTTGACACCAGGTCCCATTGTCGAACTGAGCGTCGCAGAACGGAAATAACGTCCTTTGGAGGAGGCCGGCTTGGCGCGCGACAACTCGTCGATCACGGCGCGAAAGTTAGCCAAGAGCTGTTCGCGGCCGAAGGACGCTTTACCAATCGGAACGTGAACATTGCCAACCCTGTCGGTTCGATACTCGACGCGGCCGCTCTTAAACTCGTTGACGGCTTTAGCCACATCCATGGTCACGGTGCCGGTCTTCGGATTGGGCATCAAGCCACGGGGACCCAAAACGCGTCCGAGTTTTCCCACCTGGGCCATCAAGTCCGGCGTGGCGATCGCAACGTCGAAGTCAAGAAAGTTCTCGCTCTGGATCCGCGCGACAAGATCGTCGGCTCCCACCACGTCGGCTCCCGCATCACGCGCTGCAACAGCGGCCTCGCCGGCGGCGAAGACTGCGACGCGAACCGTTCGTCCCGTTCCCGCAGGAAGAGACACCGTACCGCGTACGATCTGGTCCGCTTTGCGTGGATCCACCCCGAGGCGAACAGCTAGCTCGATACTTTCGTCGAACTTGGCGCTCGCTAAACGCTTGACGTTGTCAACGCCTTCAGACGGCAAGTGCAGCCGTTCACGATCATAACTTCCTACAAGCGCCTTGTAGCGCTTACCCACATTTGTCATAGTTCCAAATCTCCCAAGTAAAAAAATCCCGCGGCGATATTAATCGACTACCGCAATACCCATCGATCGCGCCGTGCCAGCGATTTGACGCTTGGCAGCTTCGAGATCGTTCGCATTGAGGTCCGGCATCTTGGTTTTAGCGATTTCTGTAATCTGAGCATCGGAAATACTCCCGACGCTATCTCTCTTATTGTTGGCAGAACCCTTGTCGATCCCGGCAGACTGACGAAGCAGCACCGGAGTCGGCGGGGTCTTTAGCACAAAGGTGAAGGAACGGTCATCGAAGATCGTCACTTCGACCGGAATGACAGTCCCACGCTGTGCTTCTGTGGCTGCATTGTACTGCTTGCAAAACTCCATGGTCTGAATGCCATGAGGTCCAAGCGCAGTACCAACCGGGGGAGCTGGAGTAGCAGCTCCGGCGGGCAGCTGAATCTTTACTATTGCGGTAACGCGACGCTTTGCCATTTTTTGCTTCGTTTCACTGAGAGTTTGGTATTGACGCTTGTACAGCGGTCGAACTAATACATCATAAAGAGGGCGCGCCCATGCTCCGGCCACGCATTTTAAAGGCTCGACTCAGACCTTGGCCAC
>JAJYGZ010000109.1 GCA_021790495.1 Actinomycetes bacterium | reverse complement strand
CAAGCGGCTCCTTGCGGAGGTAAAATCCGAGCGATTCAGGCTCGACAAGACGACATTTTGTGAGATGCAAGGAATTATAGCCAGGAACGAAGCGCTGGAATGGGGTCATTTCCGCGGCGAAGGGAAGGAGACGAACTACACTCCCGACGTCAGTTTGGGGAAGTTCGGTCGCTATACCCCACTGCCCACTATTGCAGGCGCGCCAGAATTGAACCGGGTATTTGCAAATGGCCTGGACGCCTTGAATGAAAGTAGCCTCCATCCGTTCGAGAAGGGTCTTGCGTTCTTTCTATTTGGAGCTTTACAGCAATTCTTCTTTGATGGGAACAAGCGCACTTCTCGCTTCATGATGAACGGCGTTCTCATGTCGAATGGCATTGATGCGATTAGCGTTCCTGCGGCTCAGGCCCAAAGCTTCAATGAAAAGATGGTTAGGTTCTATCTCGCCAAGGACGCCACTGAAATGATGAGCTTTCTCATTGGTTGCCACCCCGAGGTCGCAACCAAACCAAGTCCCGAAAAGGGGATCGGGCCGAATAAACCATCCGGCTTTTCGATTCGGCCCTAATAAAACCTGTGCCTGATCATGCCAAAAATACGTCAGCTAGAAGGCAGAGCCACCTTTGGAGTACCGACGTAGCGCCACTCCAGGCCAGATGAATCGGCCAAGGCATATAGAGTTTTGTCGCGATCACAAATGCCCTCCACCTTCGGAATTGTGCCACGTAGATGACATAAAGACACGGCAGGCCAGCGCAGCGCTTTAGGCCGTTGCCGCTGCAACTCGGGTGAGTTCCAGCTTGTCTGGACTGGACTGTGGTGTGGAAGCTGCGGCGAGATCCGCGGGCCGTGATTGGGTAGGGGGCCGTGTCTCTCGACCCACACCACCGGACATGCGGGCCCGCATCCGGCGGTTCGTCATGTGCGTTTCAAGCGCGAGACCATGTGGATTTGATGCCTTCCAGGCCAGCATCTGTCCAGTAGGCATTGGAAAGAGCGATCGATAACACATACGTGTTGGCCAGTCGCCAAGGGCCTTTGGACGACGCACCCCAGGCCGAGGATGACCTCGGACGAGCTGCCCTAATCGACATCGGAGACTGGTTCCAATTCGTGATCGGCGGTGGGTTGCCAATCGGGAATGACGCCGTGCGGCTACCCGTCAATGCCGTGATCGGAGCCACGACTTGGGTAGAGTTCCACGTCGATCTGGTCGGAGCCGATCTTCATATGAGAGGGGATCCAGAGGATGTGCTACCCCTTGCCCGAGGGGTCATTCCTGCGGTCGAACAGCGCGGATACCGCGCCTATCCATTGCTCGATCACGTCGCCGACAAAGTCGTCGCAACGTACGAGCTCCACGGACGAGACCGACGACCGTCCACGCGCTACCGAGATCTAGTCGATCTGGTCGCGATCGTCACCGGAGCATCGGTTCCGGGGAACGCTCAGACCACCGCGATTCGATCGGAGTTCGACAGGCGGGGCGTGGTCCTTCCCGACCACTTTGACGTGCCGGACAGGGTGCTGTGGGAGCCGGGGTATGCGGCGGAGGCACGGCGGGTCGCTTCTTATGGTGGCACTGACTCTCGACGAAGCCCTGGCCGTCGTGCGTCCCTTTTTGGATCCGGTGCTCGATGGTACAGCGGTTGGGTCATGGGACAAAGAGTCGCGCGCATGGGTGGTCCCAGCGGTGCCCGAAGCGGGAGGGGATGGTGAGCCAGCAACTCATCGTCATACGGCGATCGACTAGCGACAAAGCGGCCATGATCCAGGGATGTCCGTCGGCGACCGCCGCAGAGCGTTGGCGTTGTGATGCCTGGGGCCAGGGTCGCATCGCCACGTCGTGGGGGAATTGACCAGGCGGACAACTTTGGGTGAGCCATTCGAAGTTTCGATTCCTTGCCAGATACCCATACTTTGTCACTTTGCGGCTGCCGAGTGGGACTCCTCGGGGGTTTGGCGAGAACATGGGACGAGAACCACCAGACTTCCGCGCTGGTGGTTCAGCGGCATGGGTCCACGGGCAATCTATCATGCCGGCATCAAAATGTTTACGGAGCGAGGTAATTCACTATTGAGTCCCACTTGCAATCCGGATCTTGGCCAACCCAGAATTGCGCCTAGCGCAGCATTACCGCCCCGGTGGAGTAGACGCAATAGGACGCAATTTCGCCCGAGGTCCTCAACCCGTTCAATGTTCCGGTAATGCCCCCTATGTCGTAGGACACGCTCCAGTTTTCGATAACCGAAATTGCGTAGCAGCCGGTGCCACCGTAGGCATGTACCAAGTGGCCTCCGGGCCACGGACCGCCGACATCGGTTGTAGGTCCGACTGGCGCGGTGCCGTCGCCGAAATCGGCGCTTAGCGTACCGTTGGCAACCGCACGAATCGTGCCGGCAGGGCTCGGGACCCAAAGCGTGTCGCTTAGCGTTGCCCCGGTCGTCAAGTACGAATTGAGTCCGACCAGGCCGAACTGGGGATCCATCGCAGGGTGAGGAGACGGGAGCTGTCGCGTAATCGTGTTGACGTAGGAAGTAATGCTGAGACGAGGCTTTGATGGTGGGGTCGTGAACGAGGTTGTCCGGTATTGGCAAGGGGGATAGCGACGGCTAAGCGTGAACCAGAGTTGGGGCGGCATTTGGCGTGCGGACGCCTGAAGCGTGCTCGAGTAGTACGCGAAGTAGACGGCGATACAGGGTGCGTTGGAGAATAACTTCGAATTAGTGGTGACAGTTGGGTACATTACCGGATACAGCGTTTTCCCATTTGGAGCCGTGGCGGTAGATCGCGAGCCGGGATTTCCAGGGGCCGTCGCACTGGTCAAGGTATAGAGGGTGATGGTGTAGCCTCCGCCGTTGCCAGCCGACGAAATCGTCGAAGCGGCCCCCGCGGGAGTCTGGCCAAACCAGAATGCCGCGAGGGATATCATCACCAACTGCAAAAGAGCGGCGAGTTTTTTCGCGAATAATTTGTGCCGATGCATCAGGTCTCCTGGGTGAAATTATTGGTGCGCGGCTCATCTGGCCGCATCTGGGGCGAATTCGCGAGAAGAGCCGAGCTGACCGGCTTAGAGATGACAAGGCTGATAGGCCCGCGTTCCGTGCGAACTCCGCCGTTTCGCCTGGGCAGATAGTGAATTGCGAGTCGAAGCGACCAGACGAATGTGGGCGATGAGTAATGAATGTGACCTTTGTCCCTAAGGATTCGGTTGCAATACGGGCAAAAATTGATGCGAAGGGCGATTGCCGAAAATGATCCGGTTCGGATCGAGGGGGAAACTCCAAGTTTACGCGAACGCCGGGTCGACGGCAAGTGCCTTTTGGGACATTTTGAAGTTACCGATCGAGGAATTCGCGCTCCGGTGCCTTCGGGTTCGGTGGCGGTGGGGGGTTTAGCGCGATGCAAAGTGGTGAGAAATTGGATTCGTCACAGGTGGAACCCGAAGAGGGATCGGCGACGTTTCTCTTCGACATCGTAGAGATAAAGGCGCCATTTTCCTCGGTGATCGCCCAGGTGGAAACCGAACACGGCAATTGGTTGGGCGTCACTGCCGAGCGCTCCTTGTCAAGTCCGGGTTTGATGACCAGGGTTGGGCCGGGGGGCATTCTCTCGAAGAAGGTGGACATTCGCCTCGGCGAGATGAGATACGCCATGGGGGCGCTGTTGGTGCCGATTGCCTGGATGGCCACCGCGACGCCGTTCTTATTTCCGCGCCTCGAAGGAGATTTGGAGTTTGCCGAATTTGAGCCTGGGCGTGTTCGCCTGGCTCTTCGTGGCAGCTATCGGGCTCCGCTCGGATCGTTCGGCGAGAAGATCGACAAAATTTTTATGCACAAGATGGCAGAATCGACCGTCCGAAGCTTCTTGAACGACGTGGCTGAGGAGTTGCAGCAGCGAATGGAGCTGGGTTAGGCGCCAACGGCGTGGAACCCACCGTCTACGTGAATTATTTCGCCTGTGGTCGCGGGGAAATAGTCTGACATCAATGCGACGATCGATCGGGCTACGGGTTTGGGATCGGTTACCTGCCATCCAAGAGGTGCGCGCTGTGCCCAAATCGTCTCGAACTCTGAAAATCCTCCGACGGATTTTGCCGCGATGGTCCTAACCGGTCCAGCGGAAATGAGATTCACCCTGACTCCGTACTTCCCGACTTCACGAGCCATGTATCTGCTCAATGATTCGAGCGCAGCCTTGGCGATTCCCATCCAGTTGTATCCTGGCCACGCCTGCGTGGCGTCGAAGTCGAGCCCGACAACGGATGGGCAGGTGCCTTTTGTCAACAGCGGCAACAGCGCCTTTATGAGAGGGGCGAGAGAATAGGCGGAAACCTGAACCGCAGTGGCGACGTCCTCCCACTGGGCAACGAACATGTCGGGATCCAGACACGGCGCTGGAGCGAAACCAATCGAATGCAAGACGCCATCCAGACGACCGAAACGGGTGGCGATTTGGTCATGGAGCGAATCGAAGTGCGCTGGATTCGAGACGTCTAGCTCAAGCACCTCGGGCACCGGATCCAGCTTGCGCGCGACACGCGCGGTAATCGACATTCCTCGCCCAAACCCGGTAAGGAGTATTTCTGCTCCTTCTGCCTGGGCCTGCGCCGCGGCGGCAAACGCTAGGGACTGGTCATTTAGGACCCCGGTAATGAGGATCTTCTTTTGGTCCAAAATGCCCATTTTTTCCTCCTGTCATTTAGCCTTGCATTTCAGTAGCTCAAAGTACTTTATGCACGCTAGTTGCACCTTAGTAAGGGAGTGGCGCGCTTTGTGTGCAATTGGGGAGGAGAGAGTTGAAGGCAAGTATCGGGGTCATCGGAGGGACAGGTCCTGCTGGATCGTCACTTGCGCTTCGCTTTGCATCCCTCGGATATCCGGTGGTGATCGGATCGCGCGATGCGGCGCGAGCCCAAGAGGTGGTAAGAGAACACTCCAAGCGCTCACCGTCGGCGATGCAGACTTTGAGCGGGATGGATAACGCCGCGGCGGCGGCTTGCGACGTGGTGGTTATGGCGACTCCCTGGGATGGAGCCGAGGCTGCCGCGCTTACCCATGGCGATGCGCTCGGGGGCAAGGTGGTCGTTTCAATGGTCAACGCACTCTACAAGCAGGGCAACAATATGAACTCGCTGGTTTTACCGCGAGGCTCAGTTGCGCAGCATCTTGCGGCGTGTCTCCCCAATTCTCAGGTCGTCGGCGCGTTCCACCACGCTCCCGCGAAAGAGCTAGGTGCCTTTGAGTCGCCGCTGCCGATTGATATTTTGGTCTGCTCGGACTTCCCGAGTGCCACGGCTAGAGTGATTTCCCTGATCGGAGAGATTCCGGGTGCTCGAGGCGTAGACGCCGGGAATCTTTCCTCGGCTTTGGCGATTGAGGCTATGACGGCAGTTTTGATAAACGTCAACATTCGCTACAAAACGCGCAGCTCGATTCAACTTTCAGGGATAAAGGTGCCATAGATGAAGCTTTTCGATTCCGCCTCCCAAGCGGTACGCGACTTTGCCCCCAAGGGTGAAGTCGTAACCATGTATACCTGTGGCATTACTCCCTATGACGCTTCGCATCTTGGGCATGCCGCGGTATTTTTGTCATTCGACCTGCTCCAGCGCGTCCTCATGGACGAGGGATATCCGGTCAGGTGGGTGCGAAACATTACCGACGTTGACGATTCCATCCTCGCAAAGGCGCGATCGCTCGGGGTAAATTATCTGGATCTGGCAGCTACCGAGATAGCTCGGTTCGATATGGACATGCGTGATCTCGGGCTGATGGCGCCGTTTTCAGAGCCCCGAGCCACTTCGGCCATAGCCGATATTTTGTTGATGATCGGCAGGATTGTCGACGCGGGTTACGCATATGAACGGGGCGGATCGGTCTATTTTGACGTCTCTCGGTACCGCGAATTCGGCAAGATCAGCCATCTCGATCGCGAATCGATGCTCGCCTTCGCCGCCGAACGAGGCGGAAACATCGACGATCCCAACAAGGACGATCCGTTGGATTTCGTGCTTTGGCAACGATCGCTGGACGATGAGCCGGCATGGGATTCGCGTTATGGACCAGGAAGACCGGGCTGGCATATCGAGTGTTCAGCTCTTGCGATGAGGGACTTGGGCGAGAGCATCGACATTCATGGCGGCGGTTACGATCTGTTGTTCCCGCATCACGAGTGTGAGGCCGCGCAGTCCGAAG
>JAJYGZ010000120.1 GCA_021790495.1 Actinomycetes bacterium | reverse complement strand
TACCCGGGTCGGCAAATACAAGATCTTTCCCATAATCGGCTCAGCGATGCTGGTGATCGGGTTCTTTCTGCTCAGCCTCTTTAAGGCAAATACCCCGTACCCGATCGAAGGCATCTACATGATGGTCACCGGAGTCGGGCTGGGATTTACTATGCAAGTGATCGTGCTCGCGACCCAAAATGCGGTGGACTTTGGGGACCTCGGTACCGCAACTTCGGCGGTTACCTTCTTTCGCACCATGGGTGGCGCGATTGGGACTTCGTTCTTTGGAAATATTCTCATAAACCGTCTTGTCCACAATATGGCGGTGCTGCTTCCCAATTCGACAGCTGCATCCAAGGGCGCGACTGCTTCGATGTTGTCGGGAACGCCCGCCCAGCTTGATCGATTGCCCCATCCGATTCACGCCGCGATCGTCGAGGCCTTCGTCCGGAGCCTGCACGTGGTCTTTTTATGGGCAATTCCCTTTGCCGTGGTGGCGTTCGCTCTGGCGCTACTGCTTCCAGAGCGCCCCTTGCGGCGCACATCGGGCAACACTCAGAGAGCGGCGTCGGACGCGCTTCGAGAGGGCGAATCTCTCGAGCCTGAACTTTCGTCTCCGCTATTCAACGTCGACTAGAGGCGCCAATAACTGCGGGTTCGCGAGCGGTTTACCCATTGGCGCGAATCAAGGCGCAATGGGTATTCGTTGGCGCTCCAACCAGGTCCTCTGACCGCGGTTGCGACGGATTTTCAAGGTTATGAGAGGTTCGCCTTTTATAGCTGGTCGGGAAGTATTTCAAGATCGGCCGACTCGCGCAAGTGTTCCACCGGAACAAGGAGCCTGAGAACCTCGCCGATAAGAGGTGAACCCGCCGCAGGGTCGTCAAATGGTAGTTCGGCACGGATATCGTAGCGATTTCGCCTGCCATGACGGTACTTCTTGAGATATCCCGCGTCTTCGAGATCCCTGACGATGCGAAATGCGCTTCGCTCTGTGATCCCAAGGGTGGCGGCGAGATCGCGAAGCCTTACGGCGGGATCGCGCGAAATCTGTACCAGAACCCGCGCATGATTTGTTAAAAAGCTCCACGAAACCATATATCTAAGACTAGTAATAAAATACAGGAAATCTGTAGCAGGTTATGAAAATCTAGTGTATATTTAAGAAAGAGAGCGTTTTAGCGCTCCCAGCGGTTGGTCCAATGCGGCCGACGCAGTCAGGACGGTCGATGTTCATAATCCTCGCGGTACTCGTACTCGCACTACTCTTCGGCTTAGCCGGTTTTACGATTCATCTGCTTTGGGTGATCGCTGTCATCTTGCT
The DNA here is from genome assembly GCA_021790495.1 of Actinomycetes bacterium. Taxonomy (GTDB): domain Bacteria; phylum Actinomycetota; class Acidimicrobiia; order Acidimicrobiales; family Acidimicrobiaceae; genus Acidithrix. The sequence continues at coordinate 4,899 of JAJYGZ010000120.1, read as the reverse complement.
CGTGATTTGGGCGTTCGGCTTTCTTACCAAGAGCCGCAAGCGCTGGTATCGCTGGTAGCAGATGCCCTTGGTTTCCGGCGAGGCGCCTCTTTTAGGGGTTTCGCGCGGGAAACCCAGCCATTGGCGAATTTCTCGGATGGTTATCCGATGCCGCTGGCCTTGGGGTCGCCAGGCAAATATTTTGGCAATCTGCCAGAACAACAAAGAAGGAATAAAGAATATGGGACTTACTGGAATGGTTTTTAGCATTATCGCCGCCGCAGTCGGAGCGATTATGTACTTTGCGATAACCACGCAAGGATCTGGGTTCCGCCTTTCGACCATCGGCGTAATACTGATGATCGTCGGTGCGATTGGCTTTGTGGTTTCTTCGGTCGTATTTGCCTCATCGCGTAAAACGACTAGCCATCACACCTTTGACCGCGAGACGACCGACGCGCAAGGGAAATCGAGCGCGGTGCACGAGGAAACTCGGTAACCAAGCTCAAGGGACTTATCTGCGATCGGGCCAAGGGGAAACGCGATATCGCTGCGGCCTATTGCCAAAGGTTCAACTAGGGGCCAGCGCCATGGTTGCGTGGCCCCTCGGTTGCTGGGATTGCGAGCCCCCGACAAGAGTGTCAAGCTCGGCTCCTTTTGACTGGGGGCCTGCCAATGCCAAATCATCACCGATCTCGGCGCGACAGCTCACGCCGAGATCGGTGATTTCGACCACGCTGTGCTACGAGTTCAGTTCGTGTCAGAAAACAAAGAGCAGGTTGTTGCTAGATCTGTTGAGGGTTGAAACAAATAGAGGGCTGTAATTGGTCATGGTGGAGCTTGCTTGCCGGATCATCGGTCTCGAATGGGAGGTCAAATGAGTGAAGATCAAGAAGAAGCCAAATGGAACGTGGCCGAGTGGCACGGCAAGGTGCTTATCGACAAAGACGGTCAGCGGATAGGAAAGCTCCAGGACGTCTATGTCGACGTCGAGAATGACGAACCCAAGTTCGGCACCGTCAAGGAAGGCATTATCGAACGTCACTTGACTTTTGTCCCCCTTGGAGGGATACATGTCGGTCCCGATGGCCTTCACGTCTCGACCACCAAGGAGCGGGTGCGAAGCGCGCCGCAGTTGAAGCTGCACGGCGAGGAGCTTTCACAGGCGGATGAGTCCGCCCTCTTCCATCACTTCGAATTGAACTATACGCCGCTGGAAACCGAGAGCGGTCGTCGCCTAGCACGACGTTGATCGCGGGCAAGCGACGACGCCCGAGGTTTCTCCGGACGCGCCTCCGACGGTTGCTAATCGCGGCTCGTAGCGCGTGGGACAAGCGCGTTATTGTTACTGCGTTTGTGCATTGGCAGGTCGCTGGCCTCGAGTTTTCTAGCTTATCCTCCAGGGCTTAGGAAACTCTAATTTTGTGCTTAGCTTGAGCCCGCTATGCTTTAGGGCTGGCGTTGGCCCTCAGGCCGATAAGCCCACCTACAGCCCATTCCCCGATTTCGGGGCGCGGGCCGTCCCGGCACCTTCAGGAGCAAATAATTGGCAAGAAGTATTGTTCAGCAGGCAGGCCTTACCCTTCAGCGAGTGGTATGGTCCAAGCGTGCCAATTCATGGGACGAGATGTCCAACCCTGGTCTGGACCGGGTGGTAGGCGAGCTCGTATCGATGGTCGGCGAGAGACCCGACGCAACTGCGATCGATCTCGGCTGTGGTTCCGGGCAGCTCTCCATTCCCCTCGCCTCACATGTAAAAGAGGTCCTCGCGGTCGATATCGCTCCCAAGATGGTTGAGCTGCTGTCGGAAAAGCTCGAGCGCCAGCAGATAGCTAATGTCCGGGCCCTGGTCGGGTCGGTGCAAGAGTTGGGCGTGGGACCATCCTCAGTACAGCTGGTGTGCTCCAATTACGTATTGCATCACTTGAGCGACAAGGAAAAAGCGGTATTTGTCCGCGACGCGTTCGGCTGGCTCGAGCCCGGCGGCGAGCTGGTCTTTGGTGACATGATGTTCGGAAGGGGAGCGACCGCCGAAGACAGGGCCGTAATTGCCGAAAAGATAAAGACACTGTTGGCCAAAGGAGTCGGCGGATGGTGGAGGATCGCGAAGAATGGCGTGCGCTATCTCTTTAGGATCCAGGAGAAGCCGATCAGCCTGGCCGCGTGGGTCGAGCTTTTGCGCAATGCGGGATTCGTCGAGATCGCGACTACGCGAATCGTCGCTGAGGCGGGAATCATTAGCGCCAAAAAGCCGCTGTAACTTAGTTGGGTGGCGTTTTTGCTCCCCTATACTGCGGGATCTGATCGATTCGAGCGCCTGGAGCGACTAGTTTATCCACAGCAAGGATGTGCAGTCCTAAGCTTTGGGTGAGATCTTTGTGCTCCGGTCAACGGAGCGCGTTTGTGAGATTCACGAATCCCACATTCCACTTTTGCCCGTAGCGCCCGAGAATAAGGAGGTGAGGCTATGAAACCCAGTGAACCCCCAAGTACGTGCCCTGGCAAGTTTCCGTGGCATCTCCTCCGGGGTCGGCTGACTTTTCGCGCGTAGGACGCGCGGCGGGCCAAGCCGGGATACCTTTTTTGCCCCGGCGGCGATGTCACTTTCAGATTAGAAAGAGGTGACATTGTGGCCTACAAAGTCTCGATTCCATCACGCAGACGAATTTCAGGAATTCGGGCCTCGCGCGCCCGCCGACTACTGGCTATCGCCGAGATCCGCTCCGCAATAATACCCTTGTCAGGTCTTTTGGGGATGCGCGTAACCAATCAAGCGGGTGGAGACATCGGCATCCTTTTGGATATCGTCGTTCGCTGGTCCACCGAGATGGACTATCCGCCAGTTACCGGACTTATCGTCCGGGTTGGAGGACGGCGCGCCTTTGTGGAGGTGGAGAAGGTCGCCGAGTTCGACCGCCACCGCGTTACTCTTCGCACCGCCAAGCTTGACCTTCGCGACTTCTCCAAGCGCCACGGCGAGGTGCTGCTCGCCAAGGACGTGCTGGATCATCAATTGGTCGACACCGAGGGCATACAGGTGATTCGGGCCGCCGAACTTTATCTGGCCCATGCTCTTGGCAAGCTGCGCCTGGTGGGCGTCGAAGTCGGCGTCAACGCGCTCTTTAGGCGCGTAGCTCCTCGCATGGTGCGGAGCCGGGCTAACCCGATGCGTGTGATCGACTGGTCTGACGTCGCCGCCTTTGATGAAACCAGCGGCGAGATGAAGCTTCGCGCCGCCCGGGCCAATGGGGGAATTAGAAGACTGCGGCCAGCCGAGCTGGCGGATCTCCTCGAAGACCTGGACCGGCGCGAGCGCAGCGGCCTGATCGAAGCCCTTGGCGTAGAAGCTGTGGCCGACGCGCTTGAGGAGATGGAGCCAGAGCAGCTCGAGACCCTGATTCGCACTACCAGTCCTACCATGGCCGCGGACCTGGTGGCGAAGATGGAGCCAGACGAGGCCGCAGATGCTCTTCGCGACTTGGACGAGGACGAGCGCGACGAACTTCTCGAGCTCCTCGAACCAGGTATCGCCGCCGATCTGAAGGAGCTGATCTCTTACCCCGAAGACTCCGCCGGCGGGGTAATGACCTCTGCCATCCTCGAAGTGGAGGAGCGGCGCAGCATTGGCGAAGTTATTGATGAATTGCGTGAGATGGCGGATCATTGCGCGGATCTCGATGGCGTTGTCGTGTTGGATGAAGCCGGAGAGTTTCTCGGCGACGTTCCGCTGTTCGACTTGCTAATCGCCGCCGATCCTTCGATGCCGGTCGGCGCTTTGCTTGGAGATGTCGAGACCGTTACCGTCGAGCCCCTAGACGACATTGCGGCTGTCGCGCAGAGCCTGATATCTACCCGGCGGTCCTCGGTTGTGGTCATCAAGAACGGTCAGCCGATTGGGCGCATTCTTGCCGACGATCTAGTCGATGCCCTGTTGCCCGAGAGGCAAAAAGGGCGCTTTCCGCGACTGCTGTCCTAGACGAGGGTTATGGTGTAATTTTGGCGCTCAAGTGCTTGCGCGCCCTCATTTAGAGTCGCGCCGACGTTTTGTGTCGCGCGATAGCAGTTGTGAAGGGTCAACTCTTATTGGAAGTGCGCGAGCCCTCGGGCCCAGTTTCAAACCAGAATAAGCGCACCCGCTTTGGCTTTTTGGCATATCTCGCCGCGGCCGGTCCAGGCTTGATAGCAGCCAACGCTGGCAACGACGCTGGTGGGGTAGCAACATACGCATCCGCGGGCTCCGAGTTCGCGTATAAAACGCTATTTTTCATGGTGCTGGTGACCATCGGTCTCGTGGTGGTCCAAGAGATGGCAGCGCGACTCGGAGTCTTTTCGGGCAAGGGGCTTGCCTCGTTGATTCGGGAACAGTTTTCGATCCGCCTGACCTTTTTGGCGATGGTGGCCCTGGTTGTAACGAATCTTGGCCTGGTCGTTTCGGAGTTCGCCGGCATTGGAGCTTCGCTTGGCCTCTTTGGGGTCTCGCGCTACGTCTCGGTTCCATTGGCTGCGGTTTTCATTTGGTCGATGGTGCTTCTCGGATCTTATAAGTATGCCGAGCGGGTCTTTTTGATCATGTCCGTCGCCTTTCTCGCCTATCCTGCCGCGGCGCTGCTCGGGCATCCACACTTTCATGAGGTCGCCTCCAATCTGGTCATCCCGCACTTCGTCATGTCGCGGGCATATATCTACCTGGCGGTTGGACTGATCGGCACGACGATCTCGCCCTACATGCAGCTCTACGCGGCATCAGGGGTGGTGGATCGAGGCATCGGCGCGGACGAATACCCTCTCGAGCGCATCGATGCCGTGGGTGGGGCGATCTTTGCCAACGTAATCTCGATAGCGATAATCGTCGCCACCGCCGCGGCGATTGGAGGATCCGGGCCGCTCGCATCGGCTTCCCAGGCGGCACTGGCGCTTCGG
>JAJYGZ010000088.1 GCA_021790495.1 Actinomycetes bacterium | reverse complement strand
TCTCGAGCTGTCGATCATGACCGAGATCATTGCCAAAGAGAGGCCCGATGCACTCCTGCCGACACTGGGTGGCCAGACTGCATTGAACTTGGCTATGGAGCTGGCGGCGGCTGGAGTCCTCGAGCGATATTCCGTCGAAATGATCGGTGCCTCTGCCTTGGCGATCGATACCGCGGAGAACCGGGAGCTCTTCAAGGCGGCGATGGCCGATATCGGGTTGAGAACTCCGATCAGCGGCTTTGCCCACTCGCTCTCAGAGGCTCGAGCCGTCGCCGCCGAAGTCGGTTTTCCGGTTGTGGTTCGACCGTCGTTCATTCTTGGCGGCGCTGGCACGGGAATCGCCCAAGACGAGGAAGAATTCGAAGAGATCGCCCGCTTTGGACTCTCGGCTTCGCCGATCGGCGAGATACTGATCGAGGAGTCGATCGCGGGCTGGAAAGAGTTCGAGCTTGAGGTCATGCGTGACAGCGCCGACAACGCCGTCATAGTTTGTTCGATTGAGAACTTCGATCCGATGGGCGTTCATACCGGGGACTCGATTACCGTAGCGCCAGCGCAGACACTGAGCGATGTCGAATACCAGGCCATGCGCGACGCCTCGTTTCGGGTTATCCGGCGCATCGGAGTCGAGACCGGTGGCAGCAACATTCAATTCGCCATCAACCCCGCCACCGGCGAGATGGTGGTCATCGAGATGAATCCCAGGGTCTCTCGCTCTTCCGCACTGGCCTCCAAGGCGACGGGATTTCCAATCGCCAAGATCGCGACCAAACTGGCGATCGGTTATCGCCTCGACGAAGTTCAAAACGATATCACCCGGCTCACTCCCGCATCGTTCGAACCGTCGATCGACTATGTGGTTACCAAGGTTCCACGCTGGGCGTTCGAGAAGTTTCCTGGAGTGGCTGAAACCCTTACTACCAGGATGCAATCGGTCGGAGAGGCGATGGCGATCGGCCGGACCTTCCCGGAGTCGCTGCAAAAGGCGCTTCGATCGATCGAATTAGGCCGTTTTGGACTTGGCGCCGACCCTTCGGATAAGACCCTTGAGGATCTTGGCGCCGCCGAATTGGTGGCGCGGTGCGCCACGCCCACCCCGTCTCGGGTCTTCGAGGTCGAGGCTGCTCTGCGCAAGGGCGCTTCAATCGAAGACCTCTACGCCTCGTCTCGGATCGATCCCTGGTTCTTGCATCAGATCTCGCGGATCGTTAGCGAAAAGCGCAACTGGACACCCACCGAGTTCGGAGATGGCACTGCCGGTGCCTCGCTCGCCCGGTATTCGCGATCCGACTTTCTTCGCGCCAAGCGGCTCGGCTTTTCCGATCTCCAGCTCTCGTATCTGACCCAAGTACCCATCGACGAGATCGCCTCAGCCCGCAAGGGCCTTGGAGTAGATGCGGGTTACAAGACCGTGGATACTTGCGCCGCAGAATTTGACGCCAAAACGCCCTATCACTATTCGAGCTACGACTTGGAGACCGAGGTCGTCCAAGGTGATCGGCCCAAGGTGATCATTCTCGGTTCGGGCCCCAATCGAATTGGACAGGGAATCGAATTCGACTATTGCTGCGTTCACGCCAGCTATGCCCTTCGCGAGGCTGGGTATGAGACCATTATGGTCAACTGCAATCCCGAGACGGTATCGACGGATTACGACACTTCGGACAAGCTCTACCTGGAGCCTCTCTTCGCCGAAGATCTCGACGCCATAATCGCCGCGGAATCGATCGACCCGGCCTCGTCGCCTTTGATGGGGGTGATAGTCAGTTTGGGTGGCCAGACCCCGCTGAAGCTGGCTCAAAGCCTTCCCAGCGACCTGGTGCTTGGAACCGCTCCGGATTCGATAGACGCCGCTGAGGATCGAAAGCGTTGGGCCGCGTTGTGCGATTCGCTCATGATTCCCCAGCCTCCGGGCGCAACGGTAACTTCGCTCCCTGAAGCCCTCCTGGCGGTGGGCGAAATTGGGTATCCGGTGCTGGTGCGTCCGTCTTATGTCTTAGGCGGGCGCGCGATGGAGATCGTGTATGACGAGGAAGAGCTGACCGGGGCCTTTGGGCGCCTGGAGCGGCTTGTTGCGGAGGGCGGCGAAGCTCAGCAGCGTCCGATCCTGATCGATTCGTTCCTCGAAGATGCCATAGAGGTAGACGTGGATGCGATTCGCGACGCCAGCGGCGACTTTCTGCTGGGAGGAATCATGGAACACATCGAGGAAGCGGGGATCCACTCGGGTGACTCCGCTTGTGTAATTCCCCCGATCACCCTGGCGCCTGAGACCGTCGCAACCCTCGAGTACTACACGCGCGCTATCGCGGAGTCGCTCTCGGTGGTCGGACTAATAAATGTGCAGTACGCGGTCAAGGCAGGAGAGGTCTTTGTAATCGAGGCCAATCCGCGGGCATCTCGTACCGTGCCGTTCGTCTCGAAGGCGACCGGCGTTCCGCTGGTAAAGGTAGCGACGCTGGTAATGATGGGCGAAACCCTGAGCACGCTCGCAGCCAAGGGAATATTCAAAGCCGCGGCGCCGGTCGACTATTACTCGGTCAAAGAGGCTGTGCTGCCATTCTCGCGCTTTCCTTCGGCAGATACGCTTTTGGGGCCCGAGATGCGCTCGACCGGCGAGGTGATGGGGATCGACAAGAGTTTTGGTCTGGCCTTCGCCAAGAGCCAGATCGCAGCGGGGCTCAGCCTGCCAAGCAGCGGCAAAGTTTTTCTCTCGCTAGCCGATCGCGATAAGCCTGCTGGCGTCAAGCTGGCGAAAAGCCTGGTGGAGCTGGGTTTTGAGCTTGTCGCCACTTCGGGAACCGCCGCTTATCTGGGCGTCTACCAGGTCGAGGTGTCCGCGGTAGTCGGAAAGCTCGGCGAAAGTGTAGACGGGGAGCTTGACGCGGTAGCTCTGATCTCCTCGGGAGAGATCGGCTTGGTTATAAATACCCCACGGGGTCGCGGCTCTCGTAGCGACGGCTACCACATTCGCACCGCTGCGAATAAGTTCAAGGTCTCCTGCATCACCACCATGGCGGCGGCGCTTGCCGTCGCAGGAGCGCTGGCCGCCCTTGCCCAAGGAAAGCTTGAGGTGAAGAGCATCCAGGAGTACCATCGCCTCGGCGCTTGAGGATAGGTCGATCTTACGGTGGCGGATTTGCTAGTGTTGGCGCGACGGGTCCGGCCGGAATCGACAGGAAGTCAGACATTTGATGAAGGTTGATCTAAGTACCTCGCTGGGAGGTCGTCTCGGATTGTCGAATCCGGTGATGACCGCTTCTGGCGTAGCCGGGTTCTCCACGGAACTCGGAGGTTATTTCGATATGACCGCACTGGGCGCTTTTGTCACGAAATCATTGGCTCACTTCGAAACGGCGGGTAATCGCGCGCCAAGAGCGGTAGGTGCGGCTTCGGCGATGCTCAATTCGGTTGGGCTGGCGGGGCGCGGCATCGCGTATTGGCGTCAGTTCCATGCTCCTCGCCTTGAGCGAGCGAAAGTGAAGACCATCGTCTCGATATGGGGAAGGACGGTGGATGACTATCGCCGAGCTATCGCCGAGCTGGATGGGTGTGGTGAATTCGTGATTGGAGTTGAGGTGAATGTCTCTTGTCCCAACCTTGAGGACCGCAACAAGATGTTTGCGCATTCGCCCACCGCAGTCTCGGAGATCATGGACGCGACCAGTGCTAGCCAATGGCCGAGACTGGTCAAGTTGTCGCCAAATACCCATCTTCTCGACGAGGTAATCGATACCTGCCGGTCTAATGGAGCCGATGGCGTGGTGCTGGTAAACACCGCGATGGGAATGTCGCTTGACCGGGAACTATTGGCGCCCAGCCTCGGCGCCGGCGGAGGCGGGATGTCTGGTCCGGCCCTGCACGCAATTTCCATCCGGGCTATCTATGAGAGCTACGCCAACTGGCCCGATCTGCCAATAGTTGGGGTAGGCGGAATCTCATGCGGATTAGACGCGGTTGAAGCGATCGCCGCGGGCGCGAGCGCCATACAGATTGGCACAGCTTCGTTAGTGGAGCCGCGAGCGGCAATTCACGTCCTTGACGCTTTGCCCTCGGTTATCTCCAAGCTGGGGTTTGCTAGCGTCACCGATTTGGTGGGCGCGGCGCACCGCGGAGGAATTGCAGCAACCAAGAGGATGGTTTAGAGGTGGGAGAGATTTCTTTGCTGACGTTGCGAGGGACGCTATGATGCCCGGGAGCGAGCGACTCGCACTTGCGCTTGATACCGATGACGGGGTGGAGGCGCTGCGTTGGGCGCGGGATCTTCGCGAAGTGTTTGGCATAGCCAAGGTCGGTCTCGAGCTGTTTTCTACCGAGGGCGCCTCTATAATCTTCGCATTGCGCGAGCTGGATTTTCGAGTTTTTCTCGACATAAAGATGCATGACATACCTACAACCGTCTATCGCGCTTCGCGTGTCGCGGGCGGTTTTGGCGTTGAGATGGTTACCTATCACACCCAAGGCGGGGAGGCGATGCTCCGCGCGGGGGTGGAGGGTCTGGGCGAGGGAGCGCTGGCGGCCGGTGTGAAAGCCGCCCCTATCGCGCTCGGGGTGACTTATCTGACCAGCGAAGTTCGCGTCGATGAAAAAGGATTTCGGAAGCGCCTGGCGCTAGCCGCGGCGGCTGGCTGTGGCGGCTTGGTATCTTCGGCTGGCGAAGTACGCCTCGCCAAGTCCTTGTACCCGAACATGTTGGCGGTGGTGCCGGGGATACGTTTTGGCGAGAGCTCCAACGATGATCAGGCAAGGGTTGCAACCCCTCGCCAGGCCCTGGCCGCCGGAGCGGATGTCTTGGTGATCGGCAGAAGTTTGACGAGGGCGAGTGACTTGGGCGCCGCGGTCGCGCTTTTGGAGTCCGAAGTCAATGCATCGGCGAACTAGGGCGCCGCAATAGGTCTGGATCAAGGTACTCGCCCTCTCGTATTGCGTCGTTCCGGGGGCGATTGTTCCCTTTGGCGGGCGGAAAATGGCCGCAGAGTGCCAAAGTTGGCGTTTTTTTATGTTTTTTTTGGATTAATTTTGCGAAAACGGCACAAAGAGTCTCTGACTAGGGTAATTTCACATTATGCCATTGCCTCCATCACTAACCCCAGAACAGCGAGCAGATGCACTTAAAAAGGCTGCTGAAGCTCGAAGAAAACGCGCCGAGATCAAGGAAAGGCTCAAGCTTGGGACTGTTACCCTTGCTGAACTACTTGACAAAGCACCAAATGACGAACTCGTCGGCAAGATGAAGGTTTCGTCAGTGCTTGAGGCTCTTCCCGGTATTGGGAAGGTTCGTTGCAAGAAGATTATGGACTCGGTGGGAATTACCGAGACCCGTAGACTTCAGGGTCTTGGAGTCAAGCAGAAGGCCAGCCTTCTGGCTGAAGCGACCAAGGCTTAGTCTCAAGCTGACTTTGTGATATTTGTACTGTGCGGGCCGGGAGGCGTCGGTAAAGGTACCGTCGCATCTCGGCTCGTTGAGCGAATCGACTCTCTTGAACTTTCGCGGTCGTGGACTACGCGCATGCGGCGAGACCAAGAGAGCGAAAGCGCTTATTATTTCGTGGATGTCGCCCAGTTCAAGTCGGCCATCGACCACGGTCAGTTCGTGGAATGGGCATGGTTTCTCGACAATCTTTACGGCACGCCAATGCCCGACGCATCGGTCTACGGGTGCACTCACCATCTCCTTTTGGAGATCGATGTTCAGGGCGCGGCCCAGATAAAGGATCGGGTGCCCGGAGCGGTCATCATAGTGCTGCTTCCTCCTAGCGAAGAGGAGCTTCGCGATCGGCTTCGCAAGCGCGGCGATGACGAAAGTCACGTAGAGGCTCGGTCGGTTTTGGCCGCAACCGAGATCGCCGCGAGCGTCGAACTCGGCGCGATTCCAGTGGTTAACGTCAATCTCGACGACACCGTGGACGAGATTGTGGCCCTGATGCTCGAGATAATTGCCAACTGCGCCTAGGACGTCGCCACTGCGGTCGAGGCCTTGTAGTCGAGCACCGCTATAATGGGTGGCGTAAATGAGTGTAAGGAACGTTTTTGCAAAGCTCGTCTTTCAATGCCACGCTAATTAGCCCCCCGATCGAGCAGTTGCTCGACAAGGTGGACTCCAAGTTCTCTCTGGTAACCTTGGCGGCGCGGCGTGCGCGTCAGATCAATGCGTATCTCTCGCACTTGGGTGGCAACTTGGGAACTATCGTCCCGCCGCAGTTGGAAGATC
>JAJYGZ010000003.1 GCA_021790495.1 Actinomycetes bacterium | reverse complement strand
GCCCAAAGACCTTGAAGAAGAACGACGCCTGTGTTATGTCGGAGTGACCCGGGCGAGGGAGGTCCTCTACTTGACTCGGGCGCTGATGCGTGCTCAGTTTGGCGAGTTCACCACTGCGATTCCAAGCCGATTCCTCGACGAGATCCCATCAGAGTTGCTTGTGGATCTGTCGGAGCGCAAAAGCTATGAAGCTCAGCGGGGGGCTTCGCGCGCCGATTCGAATAACTACGCTTCAGCGAGCGGATTTAACCGCACCACGATGCGCATGTATGGAATGGATTCGATTTCCAAGCCGCGTGAAGAGCGGCCTGATGCGCCTAAGCTGCGCCCTGACCAGGTAAAGGCCGGGTCGAAGGTGGTGCATTCGAGCTGGGGAGAAGGCGTCGTATCATCCCTTGATGGTACGGGCGATAAGACGACCGTCACGGTGCGGTTCCCGGGCTTTGGGCAAAAGGTTCTCGTCCTGAACCTTGCACCGCTCAAGCTCGCCTGAAGGATCTCAGGTATCGCGGGTGGTCGAGTTGGTGAGCCCGTAGATCGATCTTGACCCGAGTAATATCGCCGACAGCGCAATAAGAGTGCCGCCGCTCAGAATAAGCGCAGCATTGGGCGATATGACTCGGGTGGCGAGGCCCCCCAGCACCTGTCCGAAGGGATACAGCGCCACGGAGCCGAAGATGTCATACGCCGAAACCCTTGAAAGCGACTCGATCGGAAATTGACTTTGTATCGCTGTGTCCCAGTTTACGGTGATAAACGCGAAACCGAATCCCAGAACGACGATCGAAAGTGCGATCAGGATAGCCGGACTCTTGAGTCCAATTAGAAAAAACGCTGGCGCGCCACCCATGACGATGACGCTCGAGGTCCAGACCGGCCGACGCAGCCGCACTCTGGATGCTACGACTGCTCCGATTATTCCTCCCACACCCTCGCACGCCACGATCGCCCCCCAAACGGCCGCTCCGCCAAGGTGCGCTTTGGCAATTACGGGGCCGAGCACCACCATGGGCCCGAATGCCAAGAGGTGCATGAAGGAGTAGACCACTATGGTGATCCAGCACCACGGCCGCGAGCGCACCTCGTTGAATCCTGTCTTGAGATCGCGGAGAAACGACGCGGTGACGAGTTCTTTCGTCTGCACGATGCGCATGCGCATAAGCCACATCGCCGAAGCCAGATATAACGCGGCGAAGAGTCCAAATGCCACCGCGGGTCCGGCGAAGGCAAAAACAACTCCTCCCAATGCCGGTCCGGCGAGATTGCCGACCGCACGGGCCCCTTCGCGAAAGCTATTTGCGGGCATGAGCGCGTCTTCGGCGAAGATCTCCGGTGTCATGCCCATCAACGTCGGGGCAAAGAAGGCTCGCGCCGTGCCCCAGACTGCGCCCGCAGACCCGATTTCCAAGACCGAGAAGTTGGGATGGGTCACCAAGATTGCCATCGCGATCAGGGCAAGACCTCGGACGAGCTCTGAGACGATAGCCACGACTTTTCGAGAAAATCGATCTGCGATCGTCCCTCCTACCAGCAGTAGCAGCACAAAGGGAAGATCGGTGGCGGCGAGTACCTCTCCCACTTGAACGGCCGAGTGATGGGTGTCCAGAAGCGCGAACGAGAGTATGATCGGCACCGCGGCAGAAGCGGAATACGAGAACGCCTGAGCGCCCAGAAATGCTCGGGCCGTGGGGTCGCTGAAGATGTGCGCTTTTTTTGACATGATCGATCTGAATTCGACTTCGTATGAAGTGGCGGCGCGCCCTGGGGCGCTGATTATTTGTTTGGCGCGGCTGGTGCGCCAAGACCTCGGGCACCATTCGAATGCGCCCAGGAATTAGCTCATTTGGGGTTTTGGTGACGAAAAGAGGTTGACTCTCTTACCCCAAGTGCGGCGCCCGGGCAGGAACCAATGGGCTTATCCTTTGCACATTATTGCTAAAAGCCTGGTTATTGCCGAACATGACCTAAGCCTATATGAATTCGAGTTCCAGCGCCAGGCCTTGGAAATAGTGGGCTGGGGCCGCAGTGTCGAGCTGAGAGTTCGAGTCGGACAAGCGATGAAAACAAGCGGTGCGGCGCTTCAGCGCCCGAGTTCTTCCCGGAGTTGCCCCAATCCGACAAATCCCAAGTTGAAGCCATCCTGGTGGAAGCGCTTTAGGGAAAAATCCGCACCTTGCGCAGCCTTCGCGGCCTCCCGGGTCTCAAGCCAAATACGCTCACCGATCTTGTAACTCGTAGCCTGGGCAGGCCAGCCAAGGTATCGGTCAACCTCGCTTTGCGCGAATGCTATTTCGCGGCCGCTTATTGAGTGCATCAATCCTACGGCCAACTCAGGGGTCCAAATTTCCGCCGGAAGTTTGCGTTGCCGGGCCGGGATTGAGTATTGGTGATGAAGTCCGATATCGACGACGACGCGCGCCGCGCGCAGAGCTTGCGCTGCGAGCATCCCGAGACGGTAGATCGGATCGGCCAAGAAGCCGAGTTCGGCCATGAGGCGCTCGGCGTAAAGGGCCCAGCCCTCAAGGTATCCGGAGATGCTCCCGAGAAGCCTCTGGAATGAATTCAGACGATCGCCGAGGTAGTAAATTTGCGCGACTTGCATGTGGTGCCCAGGGACCCCTTCGTGGTATGCGGTAGAGACCTCGGTCCAAAGAGGAAATTTGGTTCTGCCCATGGTGGGATACCAAGTTCGTCCCGGTCGAGAGAAGTCGACTGTCGGAGGAGTGTAATACATCGCGGCGGCGCCACCTGGCGGGGCTATCATCGCTTCGATACGGCGAACCGGTTCTGAAACGTCAAAGTGCGAACCCGAGAGAGCGTCCATGGTTGAATCGAGCAGCTCCTGGTTCCAGGCGCGGAAATTATCTTGGCCTTCAATGACGTAGCCTTCCATATCGTCCAGGTCCCGCAAGACTTCTTCAAGGGATTTCGAGGAAGAGATCTCTCGGGCGCAAAGGGCCATCTCGTTCTCGATTCGCGCCATCTCCTCCCATCCCCAGCTATAGGTTTCGGCCGCGTCCACTTCGGTGCCGTTGAAGGTCCGGCACATCAGTTGCCAGCGATCGGCGCCGATGAAGTCGCTGGCTCGGGTCTTGGGTGCGTAGTCGTCTTGTAGGTACTCGGCGAAATCCCGATACGCGAGCGCGGCGGATTGAGAGTTTCTAATCAACTCGGCCGCGAGAGGCGAATTTGTGCCGCGGTAATTGGCAGCCAGCGACCCAAAAAAGCCGGGGGTACCGCTTGCTCCCGCGTACGCGGACGCTTGGGCCGCGCACTTTAGAGCTTGACGTGCCGATACGCCCTGTGATTCGCCTAGACCGACGCTGAGACTCTCGCGATATCCAGCCAACGCGGCTGGGACCTTTGAGAGCCTTTGGGAAATATCGCGCCAGTCTTGTTCGGAGTCAGCAGGCATTAAGTCAAAGACCTGGCGGATTTCCTGGAGCGGGCTGGCGATGACGTTGAGCGATCGTTTCCATTCGCCCGCCGCGAAGCGATCTGCTTCTAGTTCGAGCCGTTCGGACATCGCGGTTGAGGCGATCGATTCATTGCGATCCGCAGCGACAGACCCCTCAATTCGCCCCAGAGTCGCTACGACGAGTTCGTTGGATTCTTGGCATCCATCGGGCCCGTAGTTTCCGAAACTATCGTTGTGTCCGTCGATACCCAGGTATGTAGCCATGACCGGATCAAGCGCGACGACCTTAGCCAGGTAGTCATCCGCGATTTGATTAATTGACGAACTTTGCTTGTTCATGGCTTCGATGTCTTTGTTCGCGACGGTTGGCGGATTGAGCGATAATCGTTACAGGCCGGCTGGTGTAGCCCGAAGTGATCGGGGCGCTGGCAGCCCCGGCGCTGGAGCGTTGGCGATGCGTCCGTTACATAATGGAGGTATGCCGATATAGGCGACCTGCTTGTGGGGATTGGAAGCGCGAGTGGGAGGCGCGGTTAGAGCGGCTTACCTTGGTACTTCTAGCTGGGTGTTTAGGATAATTGCTCGGATTGTGCCTAAAATTGATCCTTGTGGAACGTCCATATCGTGTAGTTGTAGCAAAGCCGGGCCTAGACGGGCATGACCGCGGGGCAAAGGTAATTGCTCGGGCACTTCGCGACGCTGGGTTCGAAGTTATTTATACCGGGTTGCACCAAACTCCAGAACAAGTCGTGGCAGCAGTAGTCCAAGAAGACGCTGACGCGGTGGGGTTATCTTTGTTGAGCGGTGCGCATATGACCCTTGTCCCGCGAATTCTCGCCGAACTTGAGAAAGTCCATATGGAAGACGTATTGGTCATTGTCGGCGGGATCATTCCCGAAGATGACATCGCACCGCTGATGGAACTTGGCGTGGGCGCAGTGTTCACACCGGGTTCATCGTTACCGGCTATCTCGTCGTGGCTGGAAAAGGCGCTTGATCAGCGCGAACAGGGCCTCGCCACCATATAAGGTGCACCTATAGCCCGAGCAACACACAGACCAAGTGTAAGGAGCAATCCCAAGTGGATCTTTTTGAGTACCAGGGCAAGCAGTTTTTTGCCCGTTATGGCATACCAACTTCACCTGGAGGCGTTGCCGATACCGTGGACGAGGCGGTGCGCCAGGCTGAAGCCGTTGGCTTCCCTGCCGTCATCAAAGCCCAAGTCCAGGTCGGAGGCCGAGGCAAGGCGGGTGGGATTAAGATCGCCAGTGATTCCAGCGAGGCTCGCACCTTCGCGACTTCGATACTTGGGATGGACATCAAGGGCCACGTAGTCAAGCGGGTATGGGTCGAGCGCTCCTCGGACATCGAAAAAGAGTACTACGCAAGTTACACCTTGGACCGCAATGCCAAGAAGTACCTCCTGATGCTTTCGGCAAAGGGGGGCGTGGATATCGAAGAAGTCGCTGAGACCGATCCTGGTGCGATAGTTCGGCTTCACATAGATCCCGTGGCGGGTGTCACCGCCGAGGAACTTGCCGAAGCGGTTGAAGCCGCCGGAATCGACCTTGAGGCGCGCCAAGGAGTCGTCGTACTGCTTGAGCAGCTATATCGAGCTTATGTAGAAGGCGATGCCGACCTTGCGGAGATCAATCCGTTGATCTTGAATACCAGCGGTCAAGTGCATGCGCTCGATGCCAAGGTGACTCTTGACGACAACGCTAGCTACCGCCATCCGGAATGGGCGGAATACGCCGCGACAGTCGAATACGACGGCCGCGAGCGCCTCGCCAAGGAGAAAGGCCTCAACTACATCGGCTTAAGCGGGTCTGTCGGAATTATCGCGAACGGTGCGGGACTTGCCATGTCAACCCTCGACGTTGTCAACCAAGTGGGCGGATCGGCCGCGAACTTCCTAGATCTAGGCGGGGGGGCGAGCGCTGACACCATGTCTGCGGCTCTCGAAGTGATAAATACCGACGATAACGTCGAAGCGGTCTTGGTGAATATTTTCGGCGGGATAGTTCGCTGCGACGAAGTGGCCAAAGGGATTCTCGAGGCCCTCTCGCGCGTCGAACTGAGGGCTCCGATCGTGATTCGTCTCGACGGCACCAACGCCGACGTCGCGCGAGATATTCTTGCGCCGCACGTTTCGGAGCGCTTGATAGTTGAGCCGACCATGGTGAGCGCCGCCAAGCGAGCCGTCGAACTTGTGAAAAAGGGAGCGTAGATCTGTAGTGAGTATTTTCGTAGATGAGAATACCCGTGTCATTGTGCAGGGTTTGACCGGTGGCCAGGGCCGCTTTCACGGGTTGAGGAACAGAGACTATGGAACCCAGGTGGTCGCGGGGGTTACCCCGGGCAAGGGCGGGACTGACGTCGAGGGGATACCGATTTTCGACACCATGGAGGAGGCGGTTGCGCTCACCGGCGCGACGGCGAGTTTTGTCTCGGTGCCTCCCAGATTCGCTGGCGACGCCGTACTTGAAGCTGCCAAAGCGGGCATCTCGTTTGTCGTGTGCATTACCGAATTCATTCCGGCTAAAGACGAGGCCTACTTCTTCAACGTTCTTCGCGAGGAGTACCCTGGCACTCGGCTGCTGGGCCCAAACTGTCCGGGGCTCATCTCGCCTGGAAAGTGCAATATCGGAATCACTTCGGGGGCCATCGCGCTGGCAGGGGGACCCGTGGGGATCGTATCGCGTTCGGGGACTTTGACTTATCAAGCCATTCATGAGCTTTCTCAACAAGGCGTAGGACAGACGACGTGCGTTGGGATCGGCGGAGATCCTGTTCCGGGG
>JAJYGZ010000193.1 GCA_021790495.1 Actinomycetes bacterium | reverse complement strand
AGGGAATTTACCAATCCCATTGCCGTTGCAGCGACAAAAATCATCCACAGCATAATGACATGGGTGAGAACGGCCACGCCCAAGAGCGCAGCCACGACCGAGAATACGCTCTGGGTCACAATCATCAGTTTGCGCTTGTCGGATCGATCGACGAATACTCCGGCCATCGGCGAGAGCAGAAGGATCGGGAGGAATTGGGCGGCAGTTACCAGCCCGAGATCGACGCCAGACTTGGTTAGCTGCAGGACCAGCCATGACTGGGCGACGGTCTGCATCCAGGTTCCGGAATTCGAGATGATCTGGCCGATAAAGTAAAGCCGGTAGTTACGATTACGGAGCGCCTGAAAAGTAGCAAAGCGCCTTTTCGAACCCGTAGCTCCAGCGGCGGTGTCGGTGTCTGCCCCAGGATGCAATCCGCTGGCGGGCGCCTCCAGGTACCGGGGTGTAATTCTCGCGCGCATTCGTTACCAAACTGTCAATTGCGCGGATTTCGCCGCGCCGAATGATCTTCCCTGCAACTTTGCGGTCGAGGGGCCGCGCTTGCCATTGAGAGGTTCGGATATTTCAACCGATCACGATATCCGCAAGCGCTGCTTTGGGTGGCAGGCCTACCGTCTCGCGCTCTCAATTCGGGGACGGAACCAATCGTAGTCTCGAACGTGGTTATAGTTGAAATGGGTGCGAACCTCGTGCGGTATTACGAGCTGCAGGTGCATGTCCGAGGACCGCACGGACCTACCTCTCTTGGGCGGGTTGCGAATACATCGACCGACTTTTGGACCCTGCCAATCGGGTGTTCACCCTCCCCGAAACTCGAGTGCATCTGGTGTCGGGCTTTCCCTTGCTGACAATCGACCGAGAAGGTCGAAATCCGAAGCTCGAAGTTATCGCATCCGCCAAGCAAGCCAGTATTGCAATCCAACTTCACGCTTGGATGCACGAAAGACCCACAAGCCGATCTGGGGAGCAAACGCCGGCCCATCCTAACTTCTGTCGCAGCAAGGGGCGCGAAAACGAAGCGGCAGTTCGCCGGGACGAAAAGCGCGGCGATGTCGACTGTCGCCGCCGCTCAATCCACTCGGAAAGCAACTGAAGTATTAGGCGACCGTCCCCCATGCGCATCGCCGCCGCTTGATAAGTACCAATCACCGCAGTACGCGCGTTTCACATCTTGGCAATACGACTGTGGACAACCGTCAGCCGAACCGAAGTCACTCATCAGAACGCCGAATCGGCTGGCAAATCCAGGTGCAGAGGAGTTGCCGAAATTCCATCCGTAGCGGTGCCTAATCGGACCAGAGTCCGATGTCGGCGACGCGGGCGCGGGCGCCGGTGACCGTGAATATGGAATCCGGTGGGGGTCGCAGGAAGTGGAATTTCAGCCGGAGTGTCTAGCGTGTCAAGATTGCCGTGCGCTGGAGGGCGCGAGGTCGCTCGCGGTCTCTACAACGAAGCGAATCAGCGGAACAGCTTGCTATGCGAACCAAGGCGTACCAGCCACAACGTACCGGAGTCTGGCTTGCGGTATACCAATAGCAGGTCAGGTTTGATGTGGCACTCGTGCTACCCGACCCAATCGCCCCCAAGTGGGTGGTCGCGGTTGCTTTCTGGCAACGCCTGGTCGAAAACCAGCATCGATATGACCGCTGATACCGCAGAATCCAAGTCTTTGGAGTGCCGAGGCGTTGCCTTCGCGCGCTTGTAGTCGCGCTTGAATGCAGATGATCGTTCAATCGTCCGCATTCATCTCCGCCATCAGCGCTTCAATGCTCCCAAAGCTCTTCCCCTTGCCCGCCTCAAGCTCGGCGATTGCCTTGCGGGTGGTGGCATTAGGTACTTTCACCTCGAAGGGCAAGCGGCGTTCGTCGGCTATGCGCAGCATCAGCAGGCGGATAGCATCGGAGATGGACAAGCCCATCTCTTCGAGCGCGTCGGCTGCGCGTTCCTTGGTCGCTGAATCAATGCGGGCGCGAACGTATGTGTCGGCTTTGCCCATGGCGGTTCTCCCTGAAGTCGGTATTGGCTTCAATTGTAGTCACAATGCGACCACTAATCAAGTCCGATGCTTATTGGCAGTGGCATTTGCACGCGGTTCAAGTGGCCTATCTGCAGCATTTGAGCCTTTTTTGATGTCTCAATGAGGGATCGCGCGGGGGTGCCAATCGATCGGCAACGGAAACTTTGCACAGCGATCCCGCGATCTCCTCAACGCACCCGTTCGAACCATTGCGCAATACCACATGGCTCCCACGTTGTCTGACCACCGTGAAGCCCAGACTTTCAAATGCCCGAATCGCTTGTATTCCAGAGACCTGTGGAATCTTACGCAGTTGCTGGAATGGTGAAAGTCGTAACCAGGGGAGCTTCGTGAGAAGTCAAGCCGAACTCTTCAAGATAGAGCGCGGTCGCTTCTTGGAGATTGTGAATGGCTTCGTCAAGCGTCTCGCCCTGAGTCGTTGTACCGGTCTCGGGGTTCAGCGCAATGAATCCTCCCTCATCAGCATGCATTAGCACGGCAGTCAACTGCATTGTGACTCCTGACTTAAGCCGCCCAGCCAGAACAAGTGGCGGACTCTCCCCAATATGATCACCCATTTCACAATACCAGAACAGCGCCTACTCAAATTCTTCCTGACATCGGCCGACTCGACAAAGGTCATGTTCCCTGCGGTCATCGTCACCCGTCCGGTGGCCCTCGGAGCCATTGACGGCCTGAAAAAACAACTAGTACACCCAGGTTCAAGCTGAGACCGCCGTCACCGAGGCAGTCGCCACTCGCAGACGCCGCCATTGCATGCTGGTCTTGACTGGACAAGAACACCGACAACGCGATCGGCAAGCGAAGAATTGGGCTGACTTTGAGCAACCACGAGATCGTTTATATGGTCCGCACTGATTTCGTCGCGCGCACCAGCAATCAATTTTGCGTTACCGATATCGCTGATGCCGCCGTAAGCGTCGTTGAAGATCTGCGCCAGGGGTCCTTCTCCAAGACTCATTGTGACCAAACCGTTTGCGCCGGGCCCAAGAGCGTAGGCACCGACCAGGTTAAACTTGAAGTTAGCCTCGGCTTGCCAGAGCATGGCCAGGGTGTGCGGATATGCGGGCCAGGGATAAACCGCGAGCACGGGCTCGACGATCCGAGAGTTGCCACCGGCAACTCCATATCCTACGAAAAACTTCGGTATCGTTACCGGAGTCATCGAATTCCCCGAAGCCGGCAAAAGTGATACCACCACGGTCATTGCAGCTAAGAGTACTCCGACACGAATCCAGCGCGGTGATCGAAGCTCACCTACAGCCAGAGCAATAACCACAGCTAAGGCAAGGTCGACGAACAAGGTATAGCGCACTGGCAAGGCATTTGACAAGAGCGGAATCCGTTCGAACAGTGCATACGGCAGTGCGACGTGCGATCGCGTGCCGTTGACCAGAAGCGATGGTCCCAGTGAAAGTAGCCAGGCAACCGCGCCTACGATAGTGACGCCCACGATCTTGAGTCGGCTTGATCGGGAAACCGAGATCGCCAGCACCGTGAACCCTAAAGCGATGAACCCTAGATAGCCGCCATTTTCCGAGAGGTCGTCTATCACGTAATTTGTCGCACGCAATTTCCACGCCGCCAGTCCAAAGCGCTCAAGCGTAGTTGGCAACACAACCGAAAGGAGGTCCGAAGAGAACGCACTGGAATTAGGCTGACTCTGACCAAGATAATGCTGTGGTCCATGGATGAAGTACCAGGTTGGATATGCCAGCACTGCAACTGAAATCGAGGCCGCAATGCCCAAGCTCGTTGCGAGATAGGGAACATTTCGTGAAAATGTTCCCTGGGAAACGAGCATAAGGAAGCCGCTAACCGCCCCAATCACCAAGGTATCCACCAAAATCTCCGGAGAGACAAAGTACTGGATGACTATCACGGCACCAAGCAGGAACCCAGCCGTTGTTGCTTGAAATTTGCGAACCACGACAATCTGGTATTGGAGCCAAAAGAAGATCGGTACGAGGGCAAGGAAAGTTAATGTGAGATGCCCCGCTGTGCTTTGCGCAACTTCATAGGGACCGAACCCAAAAATCGCGCCACCTAAAAGTCGCGCCAATTTTGACTGTACTACGGAACGAAGAACTCCGAAAAGGCTCAGGGCCGACAGGGCTGGTGCCAAGGTAAGCAGTAGGTTAAGGTTTGCAAGCGGACCTAGTAACAGCTGCAATGGAATGCTGAGGATGCCGAGCGCGAGCACCGTGGTGTTAGCTGCAAGATTTATCCCGAAGGGGAAATTTGCCACATTGGTAAAGAGTGGATTCTGAAAAAAGGTGCCCATCTGGCTCGGCAACGCCAAGAAAAAAGATTGCTGGGAAATATCGGCGAGACCGCCGACCTCGGCATATGCCCCGAGACCGTGTACCCACGCAGGCCAAAACAAGACCACGCCACAGGCGAAAAAAATTGCCGCCGCCACACCAAACTCACCAGCTGCGGCGAGAATGAGGGACATTGGCTGTGATGAAGCTTTTTCGGCGGGATCGGCATACGCGGCAATGTTCGTTGCGGTCGAATCCGCACTGGAACTTCTAGCCAAAGTCGACGCCACCCAATGCCATACTACTTAACTGATATCCTTGGCGACTGACACGACAACTCACGAAGAGGATCTGTAAAGTTAAGACGAGAATACCGCAGCGTGCGAATCGGCACCAGGGAGCGTTCGCGGCAGGGTGATGGAAAGTTCAGCTTCGCGATCTGGTTCACCAGCCTTGGTATACGGCCGACTTGCCACCGCCGCATCGGGTTTCCATGCAGGTCGGTGGGTAAGTCCTGGTTCTGTTCCACGCCACCACCTAGCCTCAAGTCATCCTACGGTTCGGGATCGCAAGAAGTTGTGCTGTTGCGAATAAAACAGCCCCAATTCCGGCGATCGGCACTATTAATGTAACGGCCCGAAGCGATGAATCACTGCATGGCGAGTGGAAACATTGCAATTACGAAAACGGTGAGACGAGCCTTTAGGGTGGAGGGAATGTTGTAGATTGTCGCAATGTCGGGCGAAGTAACCACCAGCACTGATGCCACGAATAAGGCGACCCGATCGATCGGCAGGCCACCCAAGCCGCGGTCACGAACTAATTCCACGAACTGGCATACCAGTACCCCCGAAAGCGAGGACCGTAGCAAGGTCGTCGATAATCCAAAAGCCAAGCTGAGCAGAGTCTTGTAGCGTTTGCCTCTCTTCAGCCGGATCTTCTGGCTGTACCTCATTGGCCGATGGCGTCATCATGGTTATATTTTTGTGCATTTGTGCCATGGTTCTGCGTTGAGACCCTCATGCCGCATGCGACCGAAGATCGGCCTTTGGTGGACCGCGGGTAAGGTTCTAAAGACGCATTCCCGCGTCCACGAAGAGATCGAGACCCGTTATTGCGCCGGCTGACTCCGAGAGCAGAAAGACGATGGCCGCGGCTACTTCGTTCGCACTAATGAGCCGAGCGAGCCGATGGTGCACCGTAAAGTCCTCGACGCTTCCAAGACCGTATAGTTCGGCTGATTGCTTGAGAATTTCGGTGTCCGTAGAACCGGGGGAGACCCAATTTACCGTGATGGCTTCTGGCGCCAGTTCTACAGCCAGGGTCTTTAGATATCCCACCGCGGCGTGCTTGGCCGCCACGTACGGGCCAATGCCCCCAAGTGCTTTGGAGCCCGCTACCGAGGTAACCCCGACGACGCGCCTACAGGAGATCGATGCGGATTCCTTGATGAGGGGCACCATGGCCCGCACGCTGTTGTGTATGGTGAAGAGATTGAAGTCCATCGCGAGGCGGATAGCCTCCGCATCGCTATCACTTAGGTTTTGCCCACCGACGATTCCTCCGGCTGTCACTACGAGTTGGTCCAATCCGCCCATCTCCGCCCTAATCCGCTGGGCGGCCGCCGCCATCTCTTGCGGCTCGCGGGCATCGGCGCCGATCCGCAAGATGTCTTTGGAGAATTCCCCGAAATCGGCGGTGTCGATGCGCCCCAGTGAATAACCGAGTTCGCTGTTGTCGAGCGCAAAGTCAATTGCCGCGACCATGGCGCCGGATTTAGCCAAAGACATCGCGACTTCGCAGCCGATGCCGCGCGCCGCTCCAACAACTGCAACCCGTACCGGACGCATCTCCGCGTCGCTCATTGCGGGTCTTCCTTGGTCGCACGGACACCGATGCGCTGCTCAGCCACGAAATGGTCAAATGCGCCACAGAGAT
>JAJYGZ010000013.1 GCA_021790495.1 Actinomycetes bacterium | reverse complement strand
ACACGGTTCGAGCCGACCAGCTCCGGCCGGTGGGCAAATTCCCCGGCGGGGCCAAGTACTTTGGGACAGTTTTTCAGCCAAATCGGCAATCTTCGAAGCGCTAAGACCGCGCGAAATTTCCGGCTCCGCCGACCAAGACCTGAAGGGCGGATCTGTTTTGGCTGCTACCGATACGGTCAGAGGTCGGGACGTTCTTCAGGCGGCGGCGAATTGGCGAAAAAGGCCCAGTAAAAAATCGTGCTGACGAATTGCAGTATTCCGCCGATGAAAAACGGGATTTCAAGCGAAGCGACCTCGAATAGGTAGCCAGAAATCGCGGGGGAGACCACCAGCGCTGCTTGGCTGGGAATGTTGGAAAGGGCCGCGACGCGTGCTCGTTCATCGGGATCGCTCATAGCCTGAACGTACGACTGCCTCAAGGGCAGTGCGCTGCGCTGTGCAAGCGTCCTCATCAGAAAGATGGCACCCGCTGCCCAGAATACCGGAGCGTAAGCGAACGGTATTAGCAATATCGCCTGGATGAGCCGAAGCGCCACCGTGACACGGATATTGCCGAAGTGGGCCGCGAGCGCGGCGACCCTCCCTACCGGTCCAAGCGTCACCAAATTGACCACCAGGTACAAAAGCGCTATTTCCGACGGAGGCGCACCGAATTTACGATAAAGAAAATACGTCACGAAGGGACCGAACATCCCGACCGCAAAACCGTTGAGCGTGTTGGTAATCCAAAGTCGCCCCAGCAGACCTATGGAACCTTTCGGGATAACCCCCTTGTGCTCGCGGCACTTGGTATCGGCCGGCCTGTCATCGGCAAGGGCGAGCGCCACCAATCCGCCGACCAGAACGAAGATGCCCGCGATCAAGAACGCTGGCATAAAGGAGTCGTGGTGTCCGTGGGCACTTAGCCCTCCGAACGCCACGACGGAAACCCCTGATCCCGCGATACTTCCCAGAATTGACATTTGGGTGATCCGAGAGAATGCCTTGCTTCGGCCAGAGGCGTGCGCGAGATCTGCTACCAGGGCAGTTTCAGCAGGCTGGTAGGGTCCCACTGCACTGGCACCCGCTCCCGCACCCCGTCCGAAGCTCGCGGCGATCGCCATGGCAGCCAAGAGCACATCCGAGGTGGTAAATGCAAATACAAACGATGCGACCGCAACCAGCAAGGGATAGGCGACCAGAAAGACCTTCCGACCGTGGCGATCCGCAGTGGCGCCGATCACGAAGGAGATTATCAGCGAGAACACCGACCCGAGCGCAAAGATGAGTCCCAGCTTGCTGGCGCTGAAACCCCTCGCCGCGAGATAGACAGGCACCCCGATGGCCGCGATGGCACGCGAGGCGCTAACCAGGGCTCGAGCCAGATAAATTATCCGCAACTGGCGCTCCGAGGCCGACGGCCCTCCGGCACCAAGAATGCCCTTCGAGAGACCCGATACCCTGGCCTTTGCCCCAGCAATTCTCATGTCAGGATTATCGGAAACACTTTGGAACTCCGTGGCTCGGGCCACCGCGTCCTATGCTTGGTCGCCTCCGACATTAATCAACGACGGGATTGCTGCTGCCAGTGTGTTTGCGAAGTGGTATCTCTTTGACAAACAACGTCAAGACGAATGCGGCCAGGACAATCGGGACGCCGATAAGGAACACCGTCTCAAGCGAGTGCGAAAAGGCCTGCACGAATCCCTCCCGGATCGGTTTGGGGAGCTTATCGAGTGCCGATGGGCTCAGCGCAATTGATGTAGTGGAGAAGTGGCTTAGCGCCGCCGACGGTAGGTATTTTGGAAGGTTTGCTGCGAGCCGCGAGTTAAAAATTGCTCCAAAGATTGCCACACCGAACGAACCTCCGATGGATCGAAAAAAGGTCGCCGAGGAGGTAGCCGTCCCGAGCATCTCATAGGGAACAGCGTTCTGGGCGATAATTACCAACACCTGCATCACACCGCCCAGCCCCATGCCCAGGATCAACGAGTAGAACGCGACAACGACAAACGAGGTAGTGGGTGACATCGTAGACAAGAGGTACATTCCAATTGCCATGACGAAGGAGCCGACAACCGGAAACACCTTGTATCTTCCGGTTCGCGAAATTATTTGGCCAACTAAAACCGAGACGATGACCATTCCGGCCATAACCGGAATCAGCTGCAACCCCGACTGAGTCGGACTTGATCCATACACCGTTTGCATAAAGGTGGGAAGATATACGATCGAGCCGAACATTCCGAAACCGACGATGAAACCAACTGCGCTGGTGATCGAGAAGACCCGATTCTTAAACAGCGCGGGGGGAAGTAGCGGTTCTGCGGCAGAGCGGTCAACCATAATAAAGGCGGCAATTAAGACTGCGCCGACGATGCTAAGGCCGATGATGTTAGCGGAGCCCCACGGATAGGTGGTACCGCCCCAGGTCGTAACAAGGATCAGGATCGACGCGCCTGCTCCTAACAAAGTCGTACCCAGGTAGTCGATCTTGTGAACCCTGGAATCGCGGGGAAGTTTCAGCACTGATCCAATCACCGCCAATGCGATCAGGCCAATAGGGAGATTTATGTAAAACACCCAGCGCCAAGAGAGGCTGTCGGTGAAGTAACCGCCCAAAAGCGGTCCGGCAATCGAAGCGAGACCAAAGACCGCTCCGAACATTCCCTGGTATCGTCCTCTTTCGCGAGGCGAGACGATATCTCCGATGATCGACTGCGCCCCGACGATCAGTCCGCCGCCGCCGATGCCTTGAAGGGCCCGGAAGGCGATCAGCTCGACCATATTTTGCGAAAGGCCGGAGATGGCTGAGCCGACAAGAAAGATCACGATCGAGGCTTGGAAAAAGCGCTTGCGACCGTACATGTCGCCAAGCTTTCCCCAGAGGGGCGTGGAGACCGTCGCGGTAAGAAGGTACGCGGTTACCACCCACGAGAGATGGTTCAATCCGCCCAGGTCCCCGGCAATTGTCGGAAGCGCAGTAGCCACGATCGTCTGGTCCAGCGCCGCAAGCAGCATCGCGAGCATGAGAGCGATGATGATGAGCCAGATATTGGACTCCTTGACCGGAATCGCATCCAGGTCAATCTCAGCGGCGAGATTCTTGTTTTGCGCCATCCGTTAATCCCCTTGCACTGCTTTTCTTTTCATTTTTGTTAACCCTATCAGGAAATGAGACATACGTGTATCATTATGATAACAAGTTGGATTAAATCGAATTATGATTATTACCTAGGCCGGGCGATCAAAGGGGAGTGGTGGTCAATTGGCAGAGAATCTCGCTGTTCGCGATCGTACCCTCGGGGCATTATTGACCGCGGCGTCGCTGGTATTTACCGAAAAGGGCGCATCTGCCTCGATGAGCGAGATCGCCGAAGCCGCCGGAGTCGGCCGCGCGACCCTTTATCGTTATTTTCCCACCCGCGAGTCGATGGTGGCGACGCTCTTTGAAGCCGCCATCGCCGAAGCGGCGACCAAGATCGGTTCGCTGCGACTAGACGACATGGAGATCCAAGCCGCATTGGAAAGCCTGGCGGCCGTAATGCTCGCCTTGGCGCACCGCTATACCTTGCTTTTGCAAGACGAGCCACATATCGCCCACAAGCACCGTGCTCGCGAGACGATTGGTCCGCCCCTGGAGAAGTTCTTCTCAAACCGTATCGCGGCTGGCGAAATACGTCCAGGGCTTAGCTCCGAATCCTTGGCGTTTTACTTTGGAGGACTTCTCCGACCCGGTGCAATCATGCTCGCTGAACAGGGAAAAGACATCTCGCAAGTCGCGCGCGAGCTCGCTGGGATCTTTTGTGGAGGTATCGCGGCTCCGAAAGTTAGTGGTCCGCGGAATTAAGGCGCCGCACTTTAGCCTCAATACTGATAAGCGCAAACCGTTTGGAAACCGGCGACCTCATTTTGAGAAGCGTCGCTGTCGGGGGCGCGGTTGAATTTAGCCGAGCGGGGTAGGTGTCCAGTGTTCACCTCCGTCTGTCGTGGTCCATACCCCGGATCCAATGCCAAAGGCAACCCGTCCCGTATGGCTAGTTTGGAAGCCGAGCCAAGGTATCGGCACCGTGCCTTGAACAAACCCAGTAGCCGTACTTAGAGTGACCCGCCAAGTTGCGCCGCCATCAGTCGAAGTCTCAACGGTGCTAGATCCGTCGGTATTGAATGCGGCGATGTCGATCGTTTCGGGAGCTGGCATGGCGATCGATTCGACACCCGGAGAAAGCTTCGGCAGCGTAATGGGCGGGCTGAACGTGGACCCGCCGTCGCTGGAGATCCGCAGCGACGTCGGTGTCAACGAGCCGTTTAGCCGAGCGCAAAGCACGGCGAAGTCGAGTCCAGGACCAGCCGCATAAGATGATGCCACTTGTTCTAAGCCGCCAACGGTCGGGCATGGGTCGCTGAATCTTTGCCAAGTAACAAAGCCGTCGGCTGACCGGTAAAAGATGGTGTGCAAATCGCCTCTCACGCCCGAGGCGATGTCACCCGGAAACGCAATGTACGTTGTGGAACCAGACGCAATGATTCGCCCGCCTACCTCGCCAGTCGAACTCCCAATATCGACGGATTTCCATGCCCGCGAACCTTGCCTTAGTGATTGCAACGAACTTGGTCCGGGCAATCCATGGTTAGCTACAAGCCTAAGAAGCGACGAGCCTACCGGTTCGAGATCGATCGTCCAGGGTGCAACTTGCGGGTTCCAGGTGCGACCGCCGTCGTTTGAGACGTAGATGGCATTTGCGGCTCCACCCCAGATATATCCGATCTGGTGGTTCGCGAATCGAATATGGCCAAAGCTCGTCGGAGGTATCTGAACGACTTCAGATCTCCAGGATGCACCTCCGTTTGTGGTGGAAAAGATAACTTCGTCACTTCCGTTTGCCCCGGTCCGCGTCGCCAAGGCCCAGCCAGATGTAGCATCGATCCAATTGAGGTCAACGACATTCGTTTTGGTTGGGCTCGAACTCGTGGATACCCCAGAAGTCGTATCTGACACGGCGGAATTCAGCGCAGCAGAGTTCGAAGTGGTTCTAGGAGATGCCGAACCTGTTGACGGCGTCTTATCTCTCACCAAGATCGCGGCCACTGCAACCAATACCCCTAGGGCGACTCCCGCTGATGCGCGATAACGCCTAGTGGCTCGGTTCGCGGGAGTCTGGGTCGGCCCATTGCTACGACCATTCGATTCAGGCACTCGCCTACTATAGGTCAACGAACCTCGTCGTGACCCGGATCGAAAGCTATCGCCACATAATTGAAGGACTCCCTTGTATTTCGGGCGCTCATATCGCCTGTGGTCAACGATACCGCGCCCATTTAGGCGCGAAACCGCTTTTACTGGGCCGTAACGATATGCCCTGCGCAAACGCAGCGTAGTAACCGTGGCGACGTGCGACATCCACTTGACCAGGATCAACCACACTCATCTTGCATTCAAGCGGCTATCACGGGCTTCCCGGTGGGAA
The DNA here is from genome assembly GCA_021790495.1 of Actinomycetes bacterium. Classification (GTDB taxonomy): domain Bacteria; phylum Actinomycetota; class Acidimicrobiia; order Acidimicrobiales; family Acidimicrobiaceae; genus Acidithrix. The sequence continues at coordinate 825 of JAJYGZ010000013.1, read as the reverse complement.
CGACGACACAAGACAACACGATACGAACTGGGCAACGCTACAAATGCCCCCGAGCTGGACTCTCGGTCGTTTCTCGGGTGGTTACACTTTTGAGCGTGGATAAAGAACTTCTAGAACGCCGTGTATCCGAAATACAGTGGTGTCATTCGATAGATCTCGGCGATGGAATCGTTACACCGGGAATTAGTAGAACCAAACACCTTACCGACAATGAGCTTCCCGAAATAGCTGGAAAAACAGTGCTTGACATAGGTGCCTGGGATGGTCTAAACGCGTTCTTCGCCGAAAAACGAGGTGCGACCAGAGTCGTGGCGCTCGACCATTACGCCTGGGGCGTGGACATGGCGCGGCGCAACGTCTACTGGGCTCAGTGCCAAACCCAAGGCGTCTTCCCGGATTATCGCAAGGACGAGACCGAATTCTGGAGCAGTTCACTTCCCGGAAAGGCGGGCTTTGACTTGGCTCGCGAAGCTCTTTCGTCAAACGTCGAGTCCTATGTTGGCGACTTTATGAAGGTCACTCCTGACGCACTGGGAACTTTCGATGTCGTCTTCTTCTTGGGCGTTCTCTACCATCTTCGCGAACCACTGACAGCCCTCGAGCGCGTGCGGTCGCTCACAAAGGGTGTCGCGGTGATCGAGACATCGGCGGTCTACCTGGGAAAAAATGACGACGAAGGATTGCTCCGGTTCTATGCCGGTAACGAACTCGAGGGTGACTACAGCAACTACTTTGCACCGACGGCAAGTGCTCTAAATGGCATGGCGCGCGCTGCGGGATTCTCGCGCACCGAAATCAAGGTGGGACCTCCCCAGACGGCGAGAC
>JAJYGZ010000115.1 GCA_021790495.1 Actinomycetes bacterium | reverse complement strand
AATCCAGGCCCGCCGGCGGAGTGTCCTTGGCGCCGCTCGATACCGACAGTTGCGAAAGACAGTAATAGGGGCGGGCTCCCGCGGGGATGACTGCGAAGCTCCCAGCGGGAGCAGGTGTCGCCGTGCTGCCAGCGACGCGTGTAGCGAATGCCCGCAACTGCGAAGCTGGAACGATAGTGACTACGCCCGAGCTGATGATCGCGGGAAATCGGTCCAGCACCCACACTGCGCGAACCCGCTGCGCGAACTGTGCTTCACTTACGCCCGGGTTGTTGGCGATGAAGGCGGCGGCGCCGATGAGGAAGTCCTGTTCGCGTGCGACGGCGAACTGGACACTCGAGGTGATCTGGGCCGCGGTGGCGCGCAGCGCCCGCTGCGATGAAGCGGCGTCGCCGCTGGCGAGACTCTTCGCGGCAAAAACCGAGCCCACCGACCCAATTGCTATAACCGCCAGAGCTACTCCTGTCCAGACGTGAAACCGCCTTCTGATCGAGCGGAGCAAGGAATTCACGCAACCAACCTCTCTGTAAGTAATCCGGCGCCGTAGCGCCTGGCGCAGGCGACTTGTAATTAGAGCTAAAAGAGGGTTTTCGGCTCAAAATGCCCTCCAGTTGAGGATGGCGGAGTTCCAATCTAACGCCGGGGACCTTTTCGGCCCGGCTGCTATCTATCTGGCTATCCGGTGTGCGGCCGTGATGCCAAGGCCTGCGCTTGGAAATCCCCGCGGACTCCGGCCGAAGGCCTGGATCGAGTTTCGGAACAGTCTGCTAATACGCCGCGCGGCATGGCTCGAATCCCCCTAGCCAAGGTCGCCTTGTCGATCTCGGCCAGGCATGCAACTGGGCGGCCGAGCTCACGGGGCGCATCGCTTCGGCTGCGCTCCTCGACAAAGCCGAGTACAAAGATGTGCCATTCGAACCCCCTGAGCTGCGCTATCAAGTCCTCGAGCAAAGCCTGGGAATCGAACGGCCGATCACTTTATCCTCGCGGAATCGTGACTGCCGCCCGTGCCCTTCGCCGGTTTTCGGCCGCACCTGCTGGAAGTTGAGCGACGCCGACCTCCGCGGGACGATGTGCCGGTGATGAATATCTCGGCTCACCACTCGCCCTCGGCAAAAGGCATAGTTGCTCGCCCTGAGACATGTGACGAAGTGCTTGGCCCTTCTTCAGGTCCTACCGACCGGCAAGCTCCTGGCCGCCCGTCGGATGGCGGCGGAGCGAACCTGGGTCAGCTCCTCGACAGATCGCCTCGGGAGTGCGAACTGGTCGCAAAGATGCGAGTGAGCCAAAGCGGACGGTGCCTCGCGATAACGGGATGAGTGCAAACAACAATGCCAGCATGAGAGCGCCAGGACGCAGCGGGTCAAAAATAAACTCCTGATGCTGGCGAAATTAGCCAGCCAACGACGAGCGCGGATTCACGCGCTTGGTACTGCATTGACATCCGGGGCGCCAAGACTTTGACATTCCCCTATCGACAGCGGTATGGTCTGGCATGCGCGCATCCGCTCATCACACCCTCGGGGAGGTCCTCAGTTCCGCAGCGGCGGAATCCGGGACCTCAACTTTTCTGGTCCAAGACGCGGCCGAAATAAGCTTTGCGGAGATCAAACAGCGAGCCGATCTGGTCTTAGCGTCACTGCTCGTCCGGGGATATCGCCCCGGAGACCGGATCGCCATAGCGGGACCGAACCGTCGCGAATGGGTTGAGTTCTTTCTGGGAGTGACCCAGGTGGGCATGATTCTGGTGACCCTCAATGTCCGCTACCGCCGCAGCGAACTCTCTTACATGCTCTCGCATTCCGGTGCGACTGCGGTCTTGACGCCAGCTGCTAACCAGGGGTTTGATCTCGCCGAGCTCTACGGCGAGCTGATCCAAGAGCTCCCGGAGCTGAGGGAGGTCTTCTATTTCGATCCGCCTTCGGGATTGCCCGGCTACCTTGATCTCTTGGCTGGCGAAGCAGACGCTGCAGCACTTGAGCGATATCGCTCAGCGGTCGATGCCGAAACTCCCGCGATAATACTTTTCACCTCGGGTACCACTGGCAGGCCCAAAGGTGCGACCATCACGCATGGTTCGATTATCGCGTCGGCCCAAGCTCAGGTCGACCACTTCAGGCTGAATCAGAACGACCGCTTGGCCGGGCACATGCCCTTCAACCATGTCGGTGGCGTGACGTGCACTCTGGTGGTATCGCTTCTGGCGCGCAGTTCTGCAGCATTGATGGAGGCCTTCTCGCCCAAGGCCACCATCGAGCTGATTCGATCAGGGGGCCTGACGTTTTTCTTGGGCGTTCCCACGATGTATGTCCTTATCATGGCGGATCCCACTTTCGCGTCGCTCGATACTTCGATGCTGAGATACATCGTTGCTGGTGGAGCGAACGTGGAGCCGCGGCTATGCGAGGAGATAGCGCGCTCCTTCCCCGCCGCCACGCTCTGCAATTTTTACGGGCTGTCCGAGACCTCTGGTGCCTGCATAATTTCGCCCCTCGATGACTCGCTTGAACAGGTCTCCTCGTCCCTTGGCACGGCGATAGGCGACTTCGCGCTACGGGTATTTGGAGCGAGTGGAGTGCTCGCAAGCAACCAAGAGGGCGAGCTGCAGGTGCGCGGCCAATGCGTGGTGGCCGGATACTGGGACGACCCTTCCGAGACGGCCAAGGCGATATCGGCCGACGGGTGGCTCTCTACCGGCGACATGGTGAGCATCTCCGAAGACGGACACGTCACTCTCAAAGGCCGCAAGAAGGAGATGTTCATCCAGGGCGGCTACAACGTCTACCCGGTAGAGGTGGAGAACCTCCTCACTTCGCATCCAAAGGTGGCGATGGCCGCTGGAATCGGAGTGGCGGATGAGGTTCTCGGAGAAGTTGGACGCTACTACCTGGTGCCGAGGGGATCAGAGCTGCCCACTGTCGCGGAGCTCGACGAGTTCTGCAGGGAACGGCTAGCTGATTACAAGGTGCCCAGAGAGTACGTTTTTGTCGAGGAGCTGCCTCTAACGCCGGTTGGAAAGATCCAGAAGGCCATATTGGCTAGCACCATCACGACGCCGGTGCAAAAGGCTGGGAAGTAGGGCGGCAACGCCGCCGCCCTCCCCTTGGGCCACCATGAACCCCAAACGTGGAAGGGGCGACTTGGCATCCGGATCAGGTCGAGGGGTTCGAAATCTCGCACTCCGGGCCTGCTGAATGCGCTCCTCTAAGCGCATCGGCGCCCTTGGGGCGGAGATTCACGAGGACTGGATAGAAGAGAATCGCTCCCTGAACACAAAATCGATCGAGGAAGACTCGCGCTTGGGTGGCCAAGCGCAGGCGTGCGGTAGTTCTCGCTGGCGAGGAAAGGCGGAATAATCAGCGATCGACCCTTGGCGGTGCGGCGAAGCCGCAGCATCCGTGCGCCCTTGCGGGCCAACCAGAGGAATGATAAGTTTGGGCGATTCTGTTCAGCCTAGCTCAGTGCTTGGAGGAGCCATGACCGTCGAGATCCACGTTGACGGACGTGTTGCCCAGGGGAGTCTCGTTGCCTTCGCAGAAGGGACAGATCGCTACCGCAAGTACGCCAACGATCACGGCTACGCAGTTCCAACGGTTCTTCAGGGCCTCTCCGGCCCGATGAACTCAGTCCGGCTCGTCTTAAGATACGAGGACCTCGCTGCCTATGAGGAGCACGAAGCGCGCACGCTCTTAGACCCCGGGTATGCCGAAGCGGCGTTAGCGATGGAGCTGGTCGAGGGCACAATCATCTACTCGGTGTTCCGAGAGATCGAATGAAATCGTAGCCAGGCTTTGCTCCATGGCCAAGTTGCGCGAGGGCGTTAGGTCGCAGAAGCGAGACTTAGACGAAATATAGATCGTCACAGGAATGAAGAAGACCGAGCCATGAATTGCGCCCCGGTCTTCTCGCAAAGGCGCGTCTGAGGCGACGTCATAATTACCAGCGATTATCGCCAGTGCGCTTCATCTCGAACGTGTGCTTCAATGGATCGTCTGAAACCGACCGTGGCGAGCCGGTGATGTGGTGCAAGACACTCGCCGCGCCGGAGACCGAACACGGGTTACTCTCAGAAGTCGGACACCGAGGTCGCTTCCTCCGATCGCGGCAAATCAATCTCCGAGATAATCAATCGGCGGAGGCCAAAGCCATAGCTAAGCTCGGTCTGCTGGCACGTTTGAAGGTTGGATTCCGAGAAGCGCCATGGCGGCTTCCCACGAAGCCTCGCCGTATTTGGCACGCCACTTGGGATCTTGGTTCCCAAGTATCTCCTCTTTCATGGCCTCGATCTCCTCGAGACCGGGAAAGCTGAAGTCTCGGTGTGCGGGGTCGTTTGGACGCGGAAGCGGCGGCGCGAGCTTGTTGACAACCACGCCATCGGTGATTTCTTCGCTGTTGGTAAAGCCGTCCGAACCGATAAGGTTCTCGAATTGCTCCTCGGCGGACGCTTCCCCGGGGAGATGTTTGAGAATATCCGCAGCAAAGTCGCGTACCACCGGGTTTGAATAGCTAATCGTCCCATTCTCCAAATAGATGTTTCCTAACAAGCCCCGACTTGTAGTAATCGCTAAGCGCCGCTGCGACATCTTTGTTCTTCCCTTCTTGTTTATATAAGCTTACGGTCGAGGTGTGACGCCCCTTGGGTTGTCGCGGAGCGCTGCGGTGCAAAGCGTTCTAAGCAGTGGCGGATCGCGAAGTGCGCCCAAGGGCGATAGATGCAGCGGATCCGCTCCTGACGCCACCAAGATACGGCTGTTGCGACGCTATCGCCCGGTTCGGTCCGGCCCGATCGCGGCCACTAGGCAAAATTCATTTCCGTCAGGATCGCAGAGCACGACCCAATATACGTCGCCTTCATCGACCCGCCGCACGATTCGAGCGCCGAGTGTTTCAGCGTGGGCGGCGGCTTGATGGGGGTCGTCAACGTAAAGGTCAAGATGGCAGCGACTTCGCGGGGCCAGGGCCTCGGCCTGGGAAATCCGTTGGAATGTTAGATTGGCGCCAAAGCCCGATGGGTCACGCAGGCCGAGGTAGGGTTCGAACAGCTCCCGTTTTACGTAGCCGGTCAGCGCAGCCCAGAAGTCGCATAGTCTCGCCGGGTCTAATGTGTCGAATACGATGTTGCCCGGCCGCAAAATCGATCCGTTTTTCATACTCGGACTATTTGTCATTTTTCATTCCGGAGTTGCGTCGAAGTGACGCAGCAGCCCGGCTCCTCCCGTCAGTCAGTGTTTTGGCCGTCCTTGTGGGCACTTTTGACCACTTGGTCAACTGCTGCCGCTGGACTGGAGGTTATCGTGAATCCATTGCGCCAGGTGGGTCAAGACGGGATTCCAGCGCGTTGCCCGCTGCGGCCCGCGCAAGATAGCCCTCCAGCCTTATCGGCGATGGTGCGACAAGGTAGTGCTCTTGTGGGCGCCTCCGGCGCAAACTCGCCATGGACACGCATGGGGGATGCCCAGGCGATCAAGGCGGCGTCGTAGGACTGGATTGGGGAGGGCGTGGTCGCATCGGATCGCTATTCTCGTCGGCTGGTGTCACCGAAACGGGTATTGGTAAGTCACTGCGCTTTCTCAGCGCGACGTTGGTCGCTAAGTCGATTTGGTCGTCGATTCCTAGCGGAGCGCGGATCCCAATATCGCTAGGTCTTAGCATCCATGCCGCAGGCTTGGGTGAGCTATGTCAGCGAAATGGATTCGGTGCTATCTTGAATAAATCGCACTTGGTGGGGGTGTATTGAAGCGACGGCGAAGTGAGGATCGTAAATGAAGCGCGAAGAATTGACTGAGATGATCGTGGATGCGAAGGCTCGGCGAGAGATCTCCTGGGAGTCTCTCGCCCAGGCAATATCCCGTCCGCCAGCGTGGACAGTGGCAGCCCTGTTGGGCCAGCATCCCCTCTCGAGACCAGAGGCCGTTACCATCGTTGAATTGCTCGGGCTGGATGAAGCGGTAATTCCAACTCTGACGAGAGTGCCGATGCGCGGATCGTCAAAAGACGCGGTTCCAACCGATCCGACCATCTATCGGTTCTATGAGGTAATCCAGGTATACGGGCCCGCCATCAAAGAGTTGATTCATGAAAAATTTGGCGATGGCATCATGAGCGCGATTAACTTTTCCCTCGCGGTGGAAGAGAAGAAAGATCCGGCTGGAGATCGCGTAGTGGTTACCATGAGCGGAAAATTCCTTCCATACGATTGGAAGGAGTAGCGCGCAAAGGTTCCATTGCGTCCAGGTGATCTTGGGAGTAGCTTTGACCTGCAACAACGTGCGAGGATGTCTTTGCGGCGAGTTTGCGCGGCCTCGGGCTGGCGTCGTGCGGTACCTGGATTGGACGTC
>JAJYGZ010000266.1 GCA_021790495.1 Actinomycetes bacterium | reverse complement strand
GACAAGTTTGCACATTCGCCAAGCATTGGATCGAGCGGTGCCAGCATGGGCCCGGCAACGGGGGAGGCGTAAATGGCCCGGACAATTCTCGAAGTCAAGGACGTCCATATTCATTTCGGAGGCCTCAAGGCCATCGACGGATGCTCATTTCACGTCGAAGAGGGCGCAATCACCGCCTTGATCGGACCGAATGGTGCAGGAAAATCGACGATGGTCAATGTAATCTCTGGTGCCTATCAGCCCAATCAGGGGAGCATCGTCTTTGACGACGCGGAGATTACCATGCTGCCCAACTATGCGAGAGCCCAGCGCGGATTGATTCGCACTTTTCAGATCTCGCGCGAGTTTGCGAATATGACGGTCCTTGAAAACCTCTTAGTGGTGCGCCTCGGTCAAAGCGGCGAGAAGTTGTTCAACGCCATCTTCAGGGCCAGGAAGTCTCGGGAGGAGACCAACGCACTGGTGGCCGAAGCCAACGACATCCTCAACACCTTCGGCCTCTATCGGCTTAGAAACGATTACGCGGGAAATCTCTCCGGTGGGCAAAAGCGCCTTTTGGAGTTGGCGCGCGCGGTGATGGCCAAGCCCAAGTTGATGCTGTTAGATGAGCCCATGGCCGGGGTTACCCCGGCGTTGGTCGAACGCCTTGGTGAGCATCTCGTGGAACTCAACCGCAGTTGCGGGATGACCCTCTTGCTCGTGGAGCACAACTTGGAAGTCGTGGAGAAGATTTGTTCGCGAGTGGTAGTCATGGCGACTGGCAAGCAACTCGCCGAGGGCACCTTGGCTGAGCTGCGGTCTAACCAGGCAGTTATCGAAGCCTATTTGGGAGGTGGCGCGCGTGAGCGTGTTGGAGGTTAACGGTCTCAGCGGCGGTTATGGCAAGACCCCGATCGTTTGGGATATCACCATGAAGGCCAAGGTGGGCCAAGTGGTCACCATCATCGGCCCCAACGGCGCGGGCAAGTCGACCTTCATGAAGGCGCTCTTCGGTCTCATTGCAGTAAGCGGAGGAAGCGTGGTTCTCGATGGAACTAATGTCGCCGGGCTGGCTCCTCACCTTTTGGCGCGGGCCGGCATCGCCTATGTGCCTCAAGTTGACAATATTTTCGTCTCGATGTCGATCAAAGAGAACCTCGAAATCGGAGGCTTCATCCGCAAGCGCGGCCTGCCCGATCGCATCAACGAAGTTCTCGAGATTTTTCCGGACTTGAAAAAGGCTGAGGCTCGCAAAGGCGGCGAACTCTCTGGCGGCCAGCGCAACATGCTCGGGATGGCGCGGGCACTGATGTCAGACCCCAAGGTCCTTCTACTCGATGAACCCACGGCCGGCCTCTCGCCGATCTATGTTGACGTGGTGTGGGACCAAGTTGGTCGTATCGCGGCGACCGGCACCTCCATTGTGGTGGTGGAGCAGAACGTCGATCGTGCCATTGCCAACTCCGAGTGGGTATATGTCCTGGTAGCGGGGCGTAATCGTCTCGACGGTTCGGCTAAGGAAGTGGCAAAGTTAAATCTCGGCGAGATCTTCCTCGGCGCCACCGCCGCGGCGAAACCGGGCAAGAGCGAGGTGAGCGCCTAGCGAACAAGGAGAAGTCGGACTTAGCAAGAGTTATTCGCCAGGTCGGCAGGTAAGTGCAGCCGACATTTTGATCATGAAGTGCCGCATTCGGCACCAGGACATGAAGTTGAAAGGCCAAAGTCCACAGACGCCCGGGGAGGGTTCAGATTCTCTGAGCTGGCCGGTGTTGGGGCGAGGCAAATAACAAGGGGGTGCCCGTGAAGGGTTTAAAGAAGTGGGCGAAGTTTGCGACGGTCGCAGCTACGTTCTCAATTGTTGCCGCAGCTTGCGGCAGTGGCTCGTCGAGTAGTTCGTCGAGTTCTGCGACGACCGCTGCGCCCGCAGGGCCGCTGGTTGTCGGAGAGTTGCTGCCAATGTCGGGCGCCGAGGCTTTTGTCGGTCAATGGTTTGACCATGGCATCAAAGCCGGAGTTTACGAGGTTAATCACCATGGTGGCGTACTGGGCCATCAGCTCACTACCGTTCTACAAGATACCGCGGGCGACCCGGTCGATGCGGTGACCGCGTGGAAGACGCTTCAGCTGCAAAAGCCGACCTGGGTCGCCGGACCGAGTTCACTTGAGATCATGGGCGTTATCAACCAGTTCCAGCAAGAAAAAGTTGTCGATATGATGGTGGGTGGTACCACTCAGCTGGACCACATGAAGGACTCCTATGTCTTTCGCCTCTTCCCGTCAGACTCCACCTTGCTTGCCGCTGAGGCCTACTATGCGCTCAATGGACTGCACTGTACCAAAGCGTCATTGCTCTATACTTCGGATGCCAATGCCCAAGCTGAGGTTCCGCCGGTGACCCAAGCCTTTACTCAAAATGGTGGCACAATTCTTGACAACGAACAGATCCAGGCTGGACAAAGCTCCTACCTTTCTGAAGTGTCACGGGCGTTCGCCAATCACCCGCAGTGTATCTTTTTCCACGCTGATCCCCAGACCGCGGCGACGCTGTTTGCCAACGTCCGTCAACTCGGAGATTTGAACGTACACTTTATCGCTGGTGACACGGGTGCTTCGTTGCAGTTGGCTCAAGCGATCGGCATGTCGGATGCCTCCAAGTACCTTACCGGGATGGCCGCGCCCGCGGCTTTCGCACCGGCCAACAACGAGTTCCTCGCGGCCTATCAGGGGCAGTGGCATACCAGCAAGCCATTGCCGGCATCGGCTCCCAACTACGACGGGGTGATCATTGCGGCGCTCGCGATGACAGCTGCGAACAGCACTAATCCCCATGTCTGGGTAAACTACATCACCAAGGTATCTAATCCTCCTGGGATCCCGGTTTACACCTATGCCGAGGGCGTCAAACTCCTCAAGGAAGGCAAGAAGATCAACTACCAGGGAGCTAGTGGTTCCGAGGACTTCAATCAGTACCACAACGTCTTCTCAGGATTTGACGTGGTGCAGTTTAATCCCGCTGGCAGTCTTCACACGGTTTACAGCGTGACCTCCAACCAGGTTGCTGGCATGTATGCCTCCAAAGGATAGGGGAGCCAACTTTCAGCGTTTGAGATAGTCCCCCAAAGTGAGGAACCCGCTCTCGCGAGAGCGGGTTCCTCACATTTAATCGCTTTTGGCGTCGCTTTTGCCTCGTAAATCCGGGTCAGCGAACCGGATTTATGGCTTTGGCGTTGTCACGAAATCCGCCGCTAGCGGGTGGGATGACCTGCTCGATGAAGCAGGTCACGAGCCAGGTCGTCGCTGCGCGTTATCGCTCGTGTTGCTGAGATTTTGCGAGCCAGCTATTGGGTGCGACTCGGTTCCGGGGGGACGTATTGGTCTAAGGAGCTACGCCGCGCAATTAATTTCCTAAGTTTTGTCGGGTCAAGCAAAGGTGTAGTGTCTAGTGATATATTAGTAGAACGTTAGTTGGTACCACAGAGAGGCTTGGATCGACATGAGCGATGTACCGGAGTTCGCCGACGCGGTTATTGTCGGCGCAGGGATCGTTGGAAACAGCCTGGCCTATCACTTGGCACGATTGGGAATGCACCGAATCGTGCTGGTCGACAAAGGCCCGTTGCCAAATCCGGGCGGTTCTACCGGACACGCATCGAACTTCATATTTCCCGTCGAGTCCTCCAAGATGATGACCCGCCTCACCCAAGACAGCGTGCGCCAATACAAGGAGCTGGGGGTCTTTACCCAGAGCGGCGGGCTCGAGGTTGCGCGAACTTCCGAGCGGCTCCAAGAGTTCGAGCGCAGGATCGTGGCTTCCAAAGCCTGGGGCGAAGAGGCTCGGCTGGTGAGCCCCGAGGAGATCAAAAAACTGGTTCCCTACATCGATGAGACCCTTTTGCTCGGCGGAGTCTTCTTTCCCGCTGTCGGCGTGGTGGATTCGCTTAGAGCTGGCACCTTGATGCGCGAGGAGGCTCAGCGCCTTGGCGCGCTCACGGTGCTAGGAGGCGTCGAGGTTGCGGACATAACGGTGGCGGATGGCTCGGTGCAGTCGGTCGTGATGGACGACGGCAGCGAGATCAAGACCAAGCTGGTGGCGATCGCCTGCGGGGTCTGGAGCCCCAAGGTCGCGGCGATGGCTGGCGCTTCAATTCCGCTGATACCCACGGTTCATCAGATGATTAGCGTCGGCCCGATTTCACTGTTCTCCGACACGGTCGGAGAAATCGTCTATCCGATAGTGCGCGACATGGATACCGGGATGTACGAGCGCCAACACGGTGGCGACATCGAAGTCGGTTCATATGCGCATCGGCCCATTACCCTCGCGCCCGAGGAGATCCCCTCGATCGAAGAGTCGGCGTTTTCTCCGACCGAACTTCCATTTACCCAAGAGGACTTCGATCCCCAGCTTCTCCAAGCTCTGGCACTTATGCCCGAGATTCTTGCAGACGAACGGGCCGGAATCCGTCACGCCATCAATGGGCTGATCTCCCTCACGCCAGACGGGCACCCGGTTCTCGGCGAAACTCCTGAGGTCAAGGGGCTGTGGTCCGTGGCCGCGAGCTGGATCAAGGAGGCGCCGGGCATCGCACGCGCGGTCGCTGAGTGGATGTGCATAGGCCGCTCGGAGATCGATATACACGAGTGCGATATCGCGCGCTTCTATCCCCATCAGCGCACCGTTGCCCACGTTCGGGGGCGCGCCGAGGAACTCTTCAACAAGACCTACGGAATCGTTCATCCCGCCGAACAGTATCAATCTGGCCGCAATGTGCGACAGAGCCCGGTTCACGCCAGGACTGCGGCACTGGGGGCGATCTATTTTGAGGTTGCCGGCTGGGAGCGGCCGCAATGGTACAGCTCCAATGAGCATCTGCTTGGCGAATTTGCATCCCAGATCACCTTGCGTGACGCGGAGTGGGACTCGCGCTGGTGGTCTCCGATAATTGAGGCCGAGCACCTCGCGATGCGAGAGCGGGTCGGCCTGGTGGATTTGGCCTCATTTGCGATCTTCGACATCCAGGGACCGGGCGCGCTGCCGTATCTGCAGTATCTGGCGGTAGCGCAGATGGACGTCGCTGTCGGACGGGTCGTCTACACCTCCCTTTTGGATGAAGCCGGTGGCTTCAAGGCCGACCTGACTATCATGCGCCTCGGACCGCAATCGTTTAGGGTCGTCACCGGTGGCGCACTTGGAATGGTCGACAAGAAGTGGTTCATCGACCACCTTCCCGGCGATGGATCAGTAACCATATACGATGCCACCTCGGCATTTACCACCCTGGGCGTCTGGGGACCCAAGTCTCGCGAGCTTCTTGCCCGCATCACCGCCGCCGACATTTCAGGGGCGGGCTTTGGTTATGGAACTTGTCGGAACGTTGTCCTGGGCGATACCGAGGTGCTCGCTTCGAGAATCTCCTATGTGGGAGAGCTCGGTTGGGAGATCTACATTCCGATGGAGGTCGCCGGGCACGTATATGACCTTATCTATGAGGCGGGACGCGATTTGGGAGTTCTTCCGGTGGGAATGGGAGTTTATGGGACCACCGCCCGGATTGAAAAGGGGTATCGAGCTTACGGCAACGAGCTAACCCCGGAGTACGACTTGCTCGAAGCCGGAATGAGCCGCAAGACCGTGAAGTATGAGGATTTCATCGGCAAGAAGGCGCATATGGTCGCTCGAGCCAAAGATCCCGTGGCGGTTCTCTGCACTTTGGGGATAAGCGGCGAGTCGATGCATGGGTCGGACGGGCCGCGCCGCTTTCCGCTTGGAAACGAAGCCATCCTGACCGCCAGTGGAGAGACGATAATCGACGCCAAGGGGCGGCGCTCTTATCTGACTAGCGCGGGCTCCGGACCTTCGGTCCGAACCCATCTTGGGCTTGGGTATCTACCGCCGGAGTTTGCCAAAGTCGGAACCCAGCTCTCGATTCAGTGCATGGGTCACCTCTATGGGGCGCAGGTACTGGTCGCAGGCAATGGTGCGGTATTTGACCCCGAAAACAAGCGCATGAGGGGCTGATCTGGTTGCGGGTCTTGGTTTGCATCAAGCGCGTTCCACTCGTCGGTGGCAAGATATCGCTGCACGAAGACAGCTCGGCGATTGACACCAAGTACCTCGGGTTCACCCTCGGTCCCCATGAGGAGTGCGCGGTCGAGGAGGCGGTTCGAATTACCGAGAAGCATGGGGGAAGCTCCACGGTGCTGACATTGGGTCCGCCCGAAGCTGTTGAGCAACTGCAGTTTGCGATGTCGCTGGGGGTCAACGACGCGATTTTGCTCGACGCGGGGGAAAACCAATGGGGGCCGATGGCCACTGCGGCGGCGATCGCGTCCGATATTGTTGGCCAGGAGCAAAGCGGCAATGGATGG
>JAJYGZ010000264.1 GCA_021790495.1 Actinomycetes bacterium | reverse complement strand
AGGCTAGCCACCTCAAACGTGTACGCCACTTTGTTCACCGGTCCGCCCATGTCAAAGGCCATCATGAGGCCCAGGAGCCCACCCAGAATCACCGCATTTGACCCAGAGAGGCCATTTAGCCAACTGGTGAGCCCGCTGGTGACGCTGGCGATCGGTCCACCGATGAGAACCAGCATCAGGATTCCTACCACGATTGTGGAAACCAGCGGAGTTACCACGACGGTCATAATGCCTGCAATCGCCCTAGGCACTTCGACCTTGAGAATTGCGCGAACCACAAGACCTGCGAGAAGTCCAGCGATCAGACCGCCCAGAAAGCCCGCACCAATCGCGCTGGCGATAAGACCGCCAACTATGCCTGGTACAAGTCCGGCACGATCAGCCATCGCATAGGCGATAAATCCCGCGAGAATCGGCACCAACATCGAAAACGCGGTTGCACCCAGCTTGAAGAGAAGTCCGGCAATGCCGGTCTGGGCATAGAGCTTGGAGATGTCGGTGACCCCGGCGTAGTGAACGCCATGGAAAACGCCCCCGTTTACCTCCATCGCTACTTGAGCACCACCGATGGCGAACGATAGAGCTATGAGGATTCCGCCAGCGGCGACGAACGGGATCATATAGCTGACGCCGGTCATGAGCCATTTCCGCAGCCGCGTCCCCAGCCCGTCCGAATCCGAAATCGCGGCGCTCGGCTTTACCCCTGCGCCAGCCCCCCCAGCGGATGCGACTTTGGATCCCGCCTCGGCTCGGCGCACCGCTTCGGCAATCACGTCACCGGCGGAATTTATCGCCTTCTTCACGTCAAGTTCGAGAATTGGCAAGTTGGCGAACCTCTCCCGATTTCGCACCTCGACGTCGGCAGCAAAAATCGCCACGTCTGCAGTTGCGATATCATCTGGCGAGATCGGCACCGCTCCGGCCGCCCCTTGGGTCTCAACATGTATCTCGAATCCGGCTGCCTTTGCCGCCTGTTCAAGGGCCTCCGCGGCCATATAGGTATGCGCTATTCCTGTTGGACAAGAAGTCACGGCAACAATCTTCACTTACGATCCCCCACTTAGTTGTATTTTGAATAGAGATGACTTTGGCCAGCGGCCACGGTTGGCGAAATTATCGGTATTGCTATCCGAGTACCTCCTTGGTAATCAGGACGGCAACCTCTTGTGGCGTTCGTGCCTGGCGCAACCCGTCCTTGAAGGAAGCATGGATCAAACGGCGCGCCAAGGCGGCGATGATCTTCATGTGGTCCGCATCCGAGCCCGACGGAACCGCGATGAGAAAAATCAGGTCCGCCAAACCGTCCGCCGAGCCGAAGTCAACCCCTCGCGGCGACTTCGCAAAAGCGAGGCTCGGCTCGCTAACCGCGTCGCTTCGGGCGTGCGGTATCCCTATGCCGCCTTCAATGCCCGTCTGCATCTGCGTCTCGCGAGCGAGAACATCTTTCAGAAGTAGTTCGCCATCGGTGACTCGACCAGCAAAAACCAGCAACTGGACCATCTTGGCGATGGCATCGTCTTTGGATTGGGCATCCATGGAGAGATCCACCATTTCGGGTGTAATTAGTGCGCTCATATTCGACTCCTTTGTGCGAGTATTCGATCGGGATCGATCGAGTCGTGGATAACCACCACGGACCGATCGACGTTGTTGGCGTCTGGCATGCGACTTCCCGGAAGAGTTACAGCGCTCGCCGCCCAAGCCAAGCCTTCGGCCAGTGCCACCGCGCCGACTCCGCCCGCGGATAGAAACCCGGCAAGCAAAGAGTCTCCGGCACCAACGGTGCTGCGAACCCGATCCACCCACGCCTCGCCGTAAATTGCCGAGTCGCCAGTTACCAGGACAGCACCATCTGGTCCGAGACTCGCCAACACCGCGCGCGCTCCTCTTGCGATAAGCCCGCGCGAGGCCTCGACGACCTCGCCAAGGGTGAAGATCTCGGCCGCGCTGATCTCTTCCAGCTCCTCGAGATTCGGCTTGATTACATCGGGATGGATTCTCAGGCTCTCCAGCAGAGGGGTTCCGACGGTATCGATCGCCACTTTTACCTTGGAGTTGCCCAGGCCCTCTAACGCTCGGGCAAAGAAATCTTCGGAGACTCCCCGCGGCAGAGTTCCCGAGGCGACGACCCAACTCGCACCAGCACAGGCACGGCCAGCCGCGGCAATAAGGGATTTTTCTTCGTCGATCTCGAAGATCGGTCCAGCCTCGTTTATCTTGGTGACCACTCCATCTGGGGTGACGATGCTGATATTCATGCGAATCGCCTCCGATATCGGAACCGGAACCACGGCGACACCTTCATCGGCTAACAGCCTCAACATCTCAGCCCCGGCGGCACCACCCACCGGGAAGACGGCAACGGTGGCCACCCCGGACGCCGACAGCGCGCGGGAGATGTTTATTCCCTTGCCGCCAGCGTCCACGCGACACGCGCTTGCCCGTATTACACCCCCAACTTCAAGGGTTGCCACTTCAAGGGTTCGATCCACGCTTGGATTAGGGGTTATGGTGACGATCACGCGACCACCACCTTGACATTGGCCATCTCAAGGGCGCTCACGTCAAGATCGGATATTCCAGAACTGGTGATAAGCACATCCACGTCTTGGCAGGACGCGAACCGAACGAACTTCTCGTCGCCGATCTTGGTGTTGTCCGCCAGCACGACGACTCTTTTTGCGGCTTGCACCATAGCTTTTTTGACGGCCGCCTCGCTCGGGTCGGCAGTAGTGAATCCCCGTTCGACAGAGATGCCGTTGGCACCCATGAACGCGGTGGCCACGCGGATCTCCGAGAGCGCCGCCAGGGCCCAGCTATCCACTGTCGCCATGGTCTTTGAACGCAGGCGTCCCCCGATGAGCAGAACCGTAAAGGAGGGCGTGTCGGCGAGCATCGCGGCTACGGGCACCGAATTCGTCACCACCATCAATTCGCGATCACGGGGCAGCAGCGCCGCGAGCCGAGCCGTGGTCGATCCGGCGTCCAGGATGATTGAACCGCCGTCGGGAACCTCGCTAAGTGCCCTGGCGGCGATAGCGTCCTTGGCCAAGAGCATGATCGAAGCACGCGAGCCGAGACCCGGTTCATAACGCAGCTTTTCGATATTGACCGCGCCGCCGTGCACGCGCTTGATATGCCCAAGGGTCTCAAGCTGGGTGAGATCCTTGCGAATCGTCTCGGGTGTTACACCGAGTTCCGCAGCTATTTCAAGCACCTCGACACGTCCTAGGTCATTGAGACGCTCGAGGATCCAACGCTGACGTTCTTCTGGATACATGGGCGAACTTTCTTGGGTTTACTTCCGTTTTAACATATAATACTTTTGTTTGATTGGTTTTACAAGTAATTGCAAAACAAATCCAAGAATTATTTTTTAGAGCTCCAGCCGCGTTCGGAGGTCGCTTTGGAGCTTGACATCTGCCAACGCCCTAGGTGCGTCCACGATGTCGGCGTTCGTAGCGGTAGCCGCTACGGCAAAGAATCGATTTGGTTCCGCTTTGACCCAGAGCAAACCACTCGCAAGCGCACTGGCGCGGAACTTCATGAAATACGCCCCGTAACCGGGGGAAGCGGCCAAAAGCCATTGCGCCGAGACGCTATAGCGCACCGATCGCTTGACCAATTGGCTCATTGGGACCCCGCGCTCGACACAACTCAGCGCCAGGTGTCGCTCCCAACGACCAGGCCATGGGCCGCAGTCAGCAAATGGCTGCTGTAGCCGCGCTCGTTAAATCGCATCCTCCACTGCAGCAACTCACGCGTCGCTTCGAAGGCGAGTTTCGCGCCACCGGTTTCGGACCAGAGGTTGTGAAGCTGGCGCGGGTCGGCGTCGAGATCAAAGATGAGCGGCGGCAAGATCTCGATATCAGCAGCGAACTGAACGTATTTGACATCACGTGCGCGCTGAACAACCAAGGAGCAATGATCGAGAGGCATCTTTGAAAATAACCCCCCAAAACGGTCCCGCCAGCTGCGAAAGTCCCACTCAAAATGCGCGGATGAGCGCCAGTGTTGGGGTGTCAGGCCCGTTTGAAGGAACGGAACCAGCGAGAATCCGTCCGCTTGCAAAGGAATTGGCAATCCGAGCCAATCGCACAGGGTGGGAAGAACGTCAACCGCCTCGGTAAAGGCATCGACAACGGTTCCTGCCGTCGCGGATGCGCTTGGATCAACGACGATGAGCGGCACGTGAAAACTCTCGTCCCAATAGCCCAATTTCTCAAAGAGCCAGTGGTCTCCGCCCATCTCGCCGTGATCGCTCGTTACCACCACGAGAGTATCTCGATCTAGTCCGCTCGCTTTGAGGTAGTCAAAGAGCCGAGCGAGTTGATCGTCCACTTCGCGCTGCGCGCCGTGGTAAGTCGCACGCATTTGCTTGCGCTCGCGCTGGTCCAAAGGAGAGCCGACGACAGCAAGACGCATCGCGATGTCGTTTAGCGGGTGTGCCGAGGCCTCTACTTCAAAGTCCTCCTCCCCGACGAAGTCAGGGAGGTCTTCCACATCATAAAGATCGTGATAACCCTCGGGATTGCGTCGCGGCGGGTGCGGACGGATGAACGAAGCATGGACGAAGAACCCCTCTTCGGCATGCTCTTTGAGATAATCGATGACAGCATCTGTGATAAATACGCTTTGGGAATGTTCGGAGCGAAATCGAGTCGGCGCCCAGGTGCTGCCGTGCGATTCCGCGCCCAGAAATCCTTCGGCGGGAAGATAGAGATCATGCGGGTTGGCCGGAACTTCCACGCCTTTGCTCTCCAACCACCGGCCCCAAGCTGGGCTGCCTTGCTCGAATGGATCGTGAACTACTGCTCGAAAACCCGGCAATACCTGCTCGTAGCTCCGAAGCCGAGCGTCGTCTGGCGCGACTGTGGCGGGATCAACGCTGGTATCGGTATAGCCGAACAATACCGGGTCATACCCGATCGCTCTCGCCAGGAGCGCAATATTGGTAAAGCGCGCGTCGAGCGGAGTTCCATTTGCCACGCTTCGGTTGTGAAAAAGGTAGGTGCCCGTGTACAAGCAAGCTCGCGACGGCCCACAAGGCGCAGCATTGGCCCAATGGTTGGAAAATAATACGCCCGAGGCTGCCAGTCGGTCCAGCGCCGGCGTCGATAGCACCGGGTGACCAAGGGCCGAGAGGCTATCGCCGCGCCATTGATCCATGGTGATGAAAAGGACGCTTCGTTTCATTTCGATTTCGCACAACCTCAGCTCGTCGACCCATTGGGTAATCTAGCTGGAGCGATGCGCTCCACGATCGCCGCAATGCTTTAGGTGAACTCTCGCGCAATTGTTCGCGTCCCTCTGGTTTGCCACTTCGAATCGACACTCTCACGAAATGTCGATTACCTCTCGGCTGGCAGGTATCCTGAATGCCGAATTGAGCCTTTGACCCGAGCCCGAGAGGAGATCGGCACTCCTGGCCTGCTCATTGCGAGCACTCCATCGAAGGAGTCGTGGAGACGCCCGACGCCTACGTCGACGAACTCGCCAATATCCTGGCCGACGATCCCCGCCGTCGACGCGCAATCCGAGTGGGAGGAGCTTCGCGACTGGGTTGAGGAGTTCTCGGGGGGCTTCTCCCACCTCGACAACCAAGCCATCCCGAAACGCTTTTGGTGCTACAACGAGCATGTGGAATCCCCCTGTTGCCCTGTGTGACCACGAACGGTGGAGCTTCTTTGCGAGCGCGAGGCCACGGCTCCGCTCGACTGGTTCCGGGCCCTTCGCGAGGCCACGGCTCCGCTCGACTGGTTCCGGGCCCTTCGCGATGTCACCTCACCGCTGCAAGACCCGGAGCGGGGAGCTGTTCCTTGGGCAAAGCTTTAGGAGCCCCTGGCACCCCAACCTTGGAGGGCCGGGAGAATCGGATCCAATTTGTCCAGGCCGATAGCGAAAAGAGCCGAAAAAGCACCCCGACTCTCAAAGAGTCCTGGCGATGAGTTCTTTCATGATCTCGTTTGTCCCGCCGTAAATCTTCTGCACCCGGGCCGCGGCGTACATACGCGCGATCGGGTATTCAAGCATGTAGCCATAGCCACCAAAGATTTGCAGACACCTGTCAATGACGTCCACCTGACGATCGGTACACCAGAATTTCGCCATCGAAGCCGTGGCGGCATCCAACCGACCATCGAGATGAAGAGAAATGCAGTGATCCAACAAGGTTCTCGCGGCGAGTGCATCGGTCTTGCACTCAGAAAGAACGTAGCGAGTGTTCTGAAAGTCGATGAGCTGCTTATCGAAAGCGCTGCGATCCTTAGCGTATCGGATCGCGAGTTCCACCGCGGTCTCGGTGGCAGCGACCGCGGTGGTCGCAATGGCGAGGCGCTCCTGGGGAAGCTGGTTCATGAGTTGGAAAAAGCCTTGTCCCTCTATCTCGCCCAACAAATTTCCGGCCGGTACCCGCATATCGA
>JAJYGZ010000270.1 GCA_021790495.1 Actinomycetes bacterium | reverse complement strand
CGCTGTGCGTGACGGAGACGATTACATTCTCAACGGATCCAAGTACTGGATTACCAACGCTGGTATTTCAGACACGTACACGGTCTTCGCTAAGACGAATCCCGCCGCCGGACACCGCGGCATCAGCGCCTTTGTAGTAGAAGCCTCCTGGGGAGTTCAAGTCGCAAAGCTTGAGAACAAGCTCGGGCTTCGCGGCTCTCCAACCGGGGAGATACTCCTCGACAACGTCAGGGTGCCTCGGGCAAATTTGATCGGCGAGGAGGGCCAGGGCTTTTACATCGCGATGGGAACTCTTGACCGTTCAAGACCAACCATCGGCGCACAGGCCGTCGGTATTGCCCAGGGCGCCCTGGATTATGCAGTGAATTACATGCGGAATCGGAATCAGTTTGGACGGGCAATCTCTGAGTTTCAGGGCCTTCAGTTTATGGTCGCCGACATGGCCACAAAGATCGAGGCTTCTCGGGGCCTCGTATACCGCGCCTGCTCCCTTATCGATTCTGACCCCGAAGGCGAACTCTCCAAGATTGGTGCAATGGCTAAGAGCTTTGCGTCTGACTCTGCGATGTCGGTGGCTATCGACGCTTTGCAGTTGTTGGGCGGTTATGGCTTCACCAAGGACTTTCCCATGGAGCGCTTCATGAGAGACGCAAAGATTACCCAGATCTACGAGGGAACCAACCAGATCCAGCGCGTAGTAATCGCCAAGCGCGTCATCGGTTGAGATGCGCCCTTAATGGGTATTGAATAGAGTCGATCCACGAAAGGCTGACTTTTGATAGAACGATTGGGTGTGGTGGGCTGTGGCCTGATGGGATCGGGGATCGCCGAGGTGGCGGCTCGGCACGGGATCAACGTCGTGGTTACCGAAGCGGAGCCGGATGCCCTGAAGCGCGGAAAGGCGCGTCTTGAGACCTCGCTTTCGCGGGCTCTCAAAGCCTCCAAAATCAGCGAATCCGATCTAGATGCGGCGCGGTCTCTGATTAGTTTTGAGACCGATATAGACGCGCACTTCGACCGCCAGCTCGTTGTCGAAGCGATCGTCGAGGACGAGGCCGCCAAGGTCGCGGTGTTTAGCGCGCTCGACCGTGTGGTCACTTCGAAGAGCGCGATCCTTGCGTCGAATACCTCCTCCATACCGATTATGAAGCTCGGGGTGGCCACGCAACGGCCCGAGCAAGTAATCGGAATCCATTTCTTCAATCCCGTACCGGTGCTTCCCCTGGTGGAGCTCGTGACTTCTCTCCTCACATCCGAAGAAGTCAGAGACAATGCCGCCGAATTCGCGTCGGGCGCACTTGGAAAGCACGTAATCCATTCCAAGGATCGAGCGGGGTTTATCGTCAACGCTCTTTTGATCCCGTATATTCTTTCGGCGATTCGAATGATGGAGTCCGGTTTCGCTACGGCCGATGACATCGACACCGGGATGGTTGAGGGATGCGCCCATCCGATGGGGCCGCTGGCATTGTGTGATCTGATCGGACTAGATACCACCAAGGCGGTAGCTGAATCGCTCTATCACGAGTTCAAAGAGCAGCTCTACGCCCCTCCACCACTGCTGCTGAGAATGGTCGAGGCGGGACTGCTCGGCCGTAAAAGCGGCAGAGGTTTTTACGAGTATAAAGGTCGTTGATCTAGGGAGTGTCTCGGCGGTGACTGGCGATCTGACCCAGCTAGGCGCGTCTTCTAGATGTCGACGTCTTGGATCTCGTCTTGCACTTTGGCAAGTTTCGCGATCTCCTCGAAGATCGGTGGCGGTTCGCGCCAGTAGTTTGCGTTGGCCCCAAGTTGGATTGCCCGCCACACGGTCTCGGGAGAAGCCGGCATTTCGACATGGCGGACTCCGAGGTGGCTAAGAGCGTCCACGACCGCGTTTTGGACGGCTGGGGTTGATCCGACCGTGGCCGACTCCCCGATGCCCTTGGCGCCGAGCGGGTTTAGCGGGCTGGGAGTCTCGGTGTTTGCGACCTCGAAGCTGGGCAATTCTGCCGCCGAAGGCATCAAGTACTCTGCGAGCGAAGTGTTCTGGCAGTTTCCGTACTCGTCATAGCTGATCTTCTCAAGCAGGGCTTGTGCGATACCCTGTGCGATCCCGCCGTGTTGTTGGCCTTCCACTACCAGCGGATTGAGCACTCGCCCGCAGTCATCGACAGCGACGTGCCGAATCGGAACCACTTTGCCCGTTTCGGTGTCAACCTCCACGACACTTACATGGGCGCCAAATGGAAACGTCGAGCCGTTCTGCGTGAAGTCGCCGCGATAGGCAAGTTCGATCCCCTGCTGTTCCCCTGCTTGGCGGACCTCTGTCCATGTCATGGAGAATTCGGGGCTCCCGGCAATTGAAAGTGTCCCGCCTTCGCCGAGGATAACATCTTCGGGGTTTGCTTCGAAATGCGTCGCAGTTATCTTCTTTGCGATTTCAAGGACCGCCTTGGCGGCTTGGCCAACGGCGGACCCGCCCATTTGGAGGGAACGGGATCCTCCGGTCCCGCCGCCGTGAGGAACTTCAGAGGTATCGGATTGGATGAATTCGATCTTTTCGGCCGGTATCTGGAGCGTATCTGTGACAAGCATCGAGAATGTCGTCTGGTGTCCTTGGCCATGCCCCGAAGTTCCAACGCGAATTATCGCTCCACCCTCAGGAGTGATCTCGACGCCGCCAAATTCGCCGCCTCCGCCGGCGCCGGTGACTTCAACGTAGCAGCTGACTCCAATGCCAAGTGCGATCGGGTCATTGCGCAACCTGCGACGCTTTTGCTCTTCGCGTAGCTCCGCATATCCGGCGATCTCTAGAGCACGGTCGAGAGCTGCGCCATAATCACCTGAATCGTAGGTCGGCCCCATCAGGGTGCTGTAGGGAAATATGTCGTTGGCGAGGAGGTTCTTGCGTCGGAATTCGACCGGATCGATCCCTAGTTCAGCGGCGCCGAGATCAATAATCCGTTCCAGAAATGAAGTTGCTTCGGGTCTCCCTGCTCCGCGCAGTGCCCCTACCGGGGAGGTATTGGTCGAGGCAACTGCAGCCGTAAAAGATATTTTCGGGATTCGATATACACCCTGCGCCATGGACTTGGTGGAACCGATTACCAACGCTCCCCCAAATCCCCCATGAGCACCGGCGTCGCCGATCATTCTGGCACGGAGGCCGACGATTGTCCCGTCGCCGGACAGCCCCAACTCGACGAACTGCACTTGAGCCCGGCCCTGCATAGTAAGGAAGTTCTCTTCGCGACTCTCGATCCACCTCAGCGCGACGCCGGCGTTGACTGCCGCTGCCGCGACCGCAACGTATTCTGCGGTGATGCCGGCTTTTCCACCGAAGCCTCCCCCAACGTTGGGGGAGATTACCCTTATCGCCGCCTCTGGGATGTGCAAGATCGAGGACAACTTCGAGTGGAGCAAGTGGGGCATCTGGGTGGAAACGTACACCGTAACAGGAGTTCCCTCACTGGCTGGAACTACGGCGATGGAGCTAGGTTCCATCGGAACCACCGCCATGCGCTGGTTCTCGATGCGAGCGCGAACGACCAAGTCCGATCCCCCGAGAGGATCTGGATCGTTGCCAGCGAAGACCGATGCGACTAGGTTTCGAGGCACTTGTGGATCAAGCTGAGGAACGCCGTCGTCGAAGGCGCTTTCAAGGTCGATGACTGGATCTAGTTCCTCGTATTCGATCACGACCTTTTCGGCGGCATCGGCGGCGATGGCACGGGTATCCGCAACGATCATCACGATAGGTTCACCCACGAAGTTGACCTCAGTAGTCGCGAGCGCGCTGCGCAGCAGGTTTGGATTGAGGGGGAAAAAGATTACGAATGGTTCGGTGCCGAGATCCTTTTGGAGCCAGACTGAGTGCACGCCCGGATGGGCCTTGGCGGCCGTAACGTCGATCGAAACCAACCTGGCTCTCGCCATGGTAGACCGGACGAAGTGGCAATGAAGAGCACCGGAATGTTCGAGGTTATCGACGTAAGTCGCTTTTCCCAGCAGCAGGTTCTTGTCTTCTACACGTGCTACTCGAGTTCCCAGAATCGATCCGGCCAAGAGTTCCCCCAATTGTCGCAAAGGCCGTAAGGCGGTCGGATATTTGCCGGTTGTGAGCTAAAAAGCCGTCACCCGACACGCAAAGATGCAACGTACGCGGAACCAATTATATGCCGGGTGCCCTCGACGCGTCTTCGACGATTGCAAATTGCGGCGCCGCAAATAGGGTGTAAGGGTATCAAAAACAGCTCGAACGCTGGCGCCCGTCGGGGTGGACGTCGAGCTTCTCTCCAAGAATTGGGTTATGAAAGTTCGTTTTGCACCATCTCCCACCGGATATTTTCACGTCGGAGGTGCCCGCACCGCCTTTTACAACTGGGTGCTCGCCAAGCAGGCCGGTGGCGCCTTTGTGTTGCGCATCGAAGATACCGACGCCGAGCGCAATCGCGAGGAGTGGGTCGATGGCATCCAAGAAGCTCTTACCTGGCTAGGCATCACCTGGGATGAAGGGCCGTTTCGTCAAAGCGAGAGAATGGATCTCTATTCGGAGGCTGCGAAAAGTCTCTACGCCAAAGGAGCAGCGTATTACTGCGTTTGCGCTCGCGATGACGTCGACGCACGCAACAAGGCGGCTGGTGCCAAGCCGGGATATGACCGGTATTGCCGCGACCTTGGCTTAGGCCCCGACAGCGGGGGAGCTCTCCGCTTTAGAGTTCCCCTTCCGGGAAGCACAACTTTCTCGGACCTGGTGCGCGGAGAGGTGACCTTCGACCACGAGAACATCGAGGACTACATCCTTGTGAAGTCAAGCGGGGCTCCGCTCTTTGTTCTAGCGAATGTCGTCGACGACATTGACATGGGTATAACCCATGTGGTGCGGGCCGAGGAGCATTTGCCCAACACCCCAAAATCGATCCTGCTTTTCGAGGCTCTCGGTGCTCAACTTCCCACCTTTGGCCATCTTCCGGTTTTGGTCAATGAGAAGCGGCAGAAGCTCTCTAAGCGGCGCGACCGGGTGGCGGTGGAGGACTATCGGAAACTGGGCTATCTGGCCCCGGCGATGATCAATTACCTTGCCCTTTTGGGCTGGAGTCCCAAAGACGATCGCGAGTTCATGACAGTCGAGGAGATGATTGGAGCTTTCGATATTTCCAACATCGGCCATTCACCGTCATTCTTCGACGAGAAGAAGATGGCCTATTTCAACGGCGTGTACATCAGGGCCCTTGCCGATCAAGTCTTCGTCCAGGAGTGTTTGCCCTTCCTAGCGGTCTCGACGTGGTGGCACGGCACAGATGCACAGATGGCCAGTTTTTTGCGGCTTGCACCTTTGGCTAAGGAGCGCGTCGCCGTGCTTTCTGAGGTCAACGAGCTGTTGCGACCGATATTCGAAAGCGAGCTGACCTATGACGCCGCCGCGGTTGAAAAAGAGATCGTCAATAGTGCGAATGCCTCTGTGATCCTGGCGGAGGTGAAAGACCTTATCGCCTCGCTGGATAGCTTCGACGCCGCGTCACTCGAGGCCATGGCGCGTGCCTACGCCGAGTCGTCGGGCCTCGCGTTACGCCGGATCCAAGCGCCGCTGCGGGTGGCGACCACGGGTTCCAAGGTCGGCCTGCCTCTTTTTGAGACCTGGCAAGAGATTGGCCGAACTCAACTTCTCGATCGGATCGCACGGTTTTGCTAGTTGGTATGGTTCGGGCCGAGCCTAAATTGCTGAGCGTAACGGTGGGCTGCGGGTGATCCGACTGATTTTTCGGCTCGCGACACGACTCCTCTCGCTTGTTGTTCTAGCGGCGCTGGTCATCTTTGGGTTAACCGTTTATCAGATTTATAGCTTCGGACAGCGTGATCAAGCGCGCCGAGCTCCCGTGGAGGTCGTAATGGGAGCGGCCGAGTTCGACGGTAGCCCTTCGGACGTGCTGCGGGCCCGACTTGATCACGCAGTCTTGCTCTTTGACCGAGGTCTGGTCGCAAAAATTATCACGACAGGCGGATCGGAGACCGGAGATACCTATACCGAGGCCCAAGTTGCCAAGACCTACTTGATCGAACATGGAGTACCGTCAGCTGACGTTATCTCAGATCCGGTGGGTCAAGACACCTACCAATCAATGGCCTCGGTGGCGACCGTAATGCACGTCTTGTCCTTCTCTGACGCGATCTTTGTCTCAGATCGCTTTCACGAGTACCGGGTGAGCCAGATTGCGTCTCAACTAGGGATAGTCGACTATTCCTCCCCTACCGCCACATCGCCGATCGTCGGCCGGGCTCTCATCGTGGATTATATGCGTGAAGCCACGGCGGTGCTTGGCGCCAAAGTGTTGGGCTACAAGCTCCTCAGCGTGCTTCGCCACGGGAGCTAAGCACTCGGGACCGTAATTGCGATCTCGTATTCGTGGGCCCTTAGGCCGCAGCCCGGGAGCCTTTGTTGTCGCTGAGACGCTCCATGGGTTTGGCGA
>JAJYGZ010000242.1 GCA_021790495.1 Actinomycetes bacterium | reverse complement strand
CCTTTCTGCCAAAAAACTCTACTTCGACGGTGGCAGCATCAAGCGAGCGGTCGGCCACCAGCGCAACTACCTCATTGCGCCGTATCGCCTCGATCAGCTTGGGCATAGGGTTGCGATTGTGGGCGACCACGTTCAGATTGAACTTCGCGCGCTGCGCTACGAACCAATCGAAAAGCTCTTCGGGCTCGAGATGCTCGACCACCGCATTCAACTTGACGCGCTCGGGGTTGATCCAGGCGGCGGCAAAGTCCCAGTTTCCTAGGTGGGGTGCGACCACAATGGCGCCCCGGCCAGCTTCAATTGCTGCGTAAAGGTGCTCGATGCCATCGGCTCGCCCCAGTTTCACAAGTTCAGCGGTCGGTGTCGATCCGACCTTGAACGACTCGAACCAGTACTGCGCATAGGAGATGAACGCGTTGAGCACCGTGGATTCGGACTTGATTCCCGCCAATGCCGTGACCGGAGCGAGATTTCTCCTTACCACCTGGCGCATCTTGTAATTTAGCGCATACGCGGTCGTGCCGGTGACCGCTGCCACCAGCGGCCCCACGTAAAACGGCACCCGTGAAGCAACTTGCTGGGCGGCTTTGTACCCTAGGACCGTCGCCTTATCCCGGATCCCCTGCGCAAGCGAAATCTCGGTGGGGCTGGACTTTTTAGTCATTGCAGTCCCAACACCTAGGGCGGTTGGCAAGTCGCGCAAATCTCAAAGCAACTTCCGCACGGTCTAATTGGGGAGCCACTACGTATGAGAGGTTATTCGGGAGAACGGGACGAAAACCAGCCTCTTGCTGAAGTGCGTTCACGAATCCTCCGTGCACGCTGTTCGCGCAAGGACCCTCCCTCGCGCGCCCGAGCGCTGCGCAGGCGCGCCCCCAACGAGTACTCTCCCCGTGTCCGTCGCGGCCGGTAATTGTGCCGGAGGCGGAGCTTGAGGCGGCTGTCGGTACTTGAGGCCTGGATCCAGACCTTGACGAAGCGTTGACCGACCGTGACTAGTGAAAGCACCAGAACCAGCCAGAGCACCGGAACCAATATCGGCGAAACCAGAATGCCAAAACCGAGAAGGATTAGCCGCTCGGCGCGCTCCATAAGCCCGCCTTTGGCGCTAAAGCCAAGCGACTCCGCCTTTGCGCGCTGATAGGAGATCAGCGACGCGGCGCCATAAATCCCGAATGGCAGCATGGCGAGATCTGGATGCCCTCGATGTAGCAGATAAAAGCCCAGGCCCAAGGTAATCATCAGGTCGCTGAAACGATCGGAAACCGAATCCAGAAACGCTCCGCGAGCCGACGTAGTGCCCCTCACTTTTGCTACTGGGCCATCCAGAAGGTCCGGCAAGACCGAGAGGGCAAGACATAGAAAACCAACCAGAAGGTGGGACGTGGCGATTACAACGGCAGTAACGATCGACATCGCCACGCCCGAAAGCGTCAAGATGTCGGCCGTAACTCCGATCTTGGCTAGAGCCTTCCCAATCGGCTGGGTTCTCTGGTCAACTTGTGACCGCAGATTCCCGTCAAACACGTTGAATTCTCCAATTCAAATGACCAGTTCGGCGCCATAACGGTTGGCATAAATGCTCCCGGGCCGAACATAGTTCTCACTCAATCCTATTTGGAACAGATCACTTTCAAGGTCCAAAGCTCCAAATGCACCCAGCACCGCAAAAGTCATTGCCGCAAAAATTGGGAAACGGCGAATCATTTGCTAGTTTCGCTCTTAGCGCAAAGATGCCCGGCAATCCCGGGCCCTACACGGATCCACTCGGTGGACCCCCGGGGAGGTGATGGAATTGAGCCCGATGCCATCGGACAAGATTCGCAATATTGCCGTCGTTGGCCAGACTGGTTCGGGCAAAACCTCTTTGGTCGAAGCGATGAACCATTTCGTCAACAAGACGAGCCGCATGGGACGAATCGAGGACGGCAATACAGTCAGCGATTTCGAACCCGAAGAGATTAAGCATCGCCACTCCATATCGCTTTCGGTCGTCTCCCTCGACTATCAGGGGTACAAGATAAACCTGCTTGACAGTCCCGGAGTCGTCGACTTCACCGGCGAGGTCCAGGCGGCGCTATACGCGTGCGACTTGGCGCTTTTTGTCATATCGGCGACAGAAGCCCTGAGCCACGACACGGTGAGAATATGGCAAAGCGCACAAGCGCTAAACAAGCCGCGGATGTGCTTTGTCAACAAGGTCGACAAAGAGAGGGCGGACTTCACCTCGACGGTAGAAAGGCTCTCTCAAGCCTTCGGAGAGGGAATTGCCCCGATAGAAATTCCCTTGGGCGAAGCTGATAAATTGAGCGGCGTAATCGACCTGTTCAGCGAAACTGTCGCCACCTACGTCGGAAGCTCGGCGTCAACCACTGAAATACCCCCCGAGATCGCAATCAGCGAACATCGGGCCCATGAACTATTGATCGAGGGCATTGTCGTCGCAGATGAAGAAATGACGGCCGCCTACCTGGATGGCGTAGTGCCCGACAAGGTTGCTCTCGAAGCGGTCATGGCAAACGGGATACGCGACTCAACTGTCTTCCCGGTTGTGGTCGGATCGGCACTTAAAGGAATTGGAATCGACCGCCTGGTCGACTTTCTCGTCGAGATAGGGCCAGCGCCGGAATCGTCGTCCTCTTCTGAAATTCGAGCCAGAACCTACAAAACATACTCCGATCCGTTCTTAGGGCGCCTGAGCCTGATGAAGGTGCTCTCGGGAACGATTTCCGTCGATACCGATCTCATAAACACCAGGACTGGTACCTCCGAACGCCTTCACTCGATCTTCATGCTCTCGGGCAAGGAACACCTCAATCAAGCGAGTGCCAGCTGCGGTGACATCATCGCGGTCGCCAAGCTGAACAGCGTCAGAACTGGTGACGTACTTACCAGCTCGAAGTCAGTTGCGACAGCTGAGGCCGAGCTCTCTTTCGAAGTCCCAATGCTTCGATATCAGATCGTTCCAGAGGCCAAAGCGGACGAAGAAAAGCTCTCCAACGCCCTTGCCAAACTGAACGAGGAAGAGCCGACCATCTCGATCGCGCGCGATGGTCGCACCCACAATCTGATTCTTTCAGGCCTCGGCGAGCTGCAGCTTTCGACGATCTTGGAGAAGCTGACCAGGCGATACCAGCTGAAGGCTTCACTTCTCCCTTGCGAAGTGGAGTACCTCGAGACCATCGCCAAGCCGATCCAGGTTGAGGGCAAGTACAAGAAACAGAGCGGAGGTCACGGCCAATTCGGAGTGGCAAGACTGCGGTTTACCCCACTCGAAAGGGGAAGCGGAGTAAAGTTCGTTGACCAAATCGTTGGAGGGGCGATACCACGCCAATTCATCCCCGCCGTAGAAAAAGGCGTTATCGAGGCCTGCGACCACGGCGGACTCCACGGCTATCCGGTGGTAGATATCGAAGCGCACCTTTATGACGGTGCGTTCCACAGCGTAGACAGTTCCGAAATGTCCTTTAAGATGGCCGGGATTCTCGCTCTTCGGGAGGCTATCACCCAGGCTTCCACCACCGTTCTCGAACCAATAATGCATCTGGCGGTCACGGTGCCGATCCGACAACAGGGCGACGTATTGGGAGACCTCAGTTCGCGAAGGGCGAAAGTAACACGGACGGAGCTCGACGATCAAAATGGAGCGGTAACGATCATGGCGATCGTTCCAGCCAACGAAATACAGTCTTACGCCAGCGAGCTGCGATCATTGACCGCTGGGCAAGGGAGATTTTCCGCGACATACGACCACCACGACCCGCTGCCCAAGGCGCTATATTCTCGACTCGCCAAAGCGAATGGGAGCTAACAGGCTTTACGCAACGAATCGGCGGCTTTCGGGTCGCAAATGCTTGACGCATGCTTGATGTCTGGCTCAAAAGCTAGGTAAACTGCGGACGCAGCCGAGCATAGGCAGAATCTAACGCTTCTGGCATGACCCGCATCGAAGCGACTGCGGTCATGAAATTCGTGTCGCCGAGCCACCGCGGCACAACGTGAAAGTGGATGTGGTCGTCAAAAGCGGCTCCGCCGGCACGAGCGAGATTCGCTCCGAGGTTATAACCTTCTGGCTTGTACGCCCCAGTCAGTGCCCCAACGCACTTTCTCACCAACATGGTATTCTCTACCAGCGCATCGGTAGAAAGCTCCATAAGGTCTCCGAGGTGCAGATATGGTACGACCATCATGTGCCCCGGAGCGTACGGGAAGGCATTCAACACCACGTAGTTGAACTCTCCGCGAAACAAAACAAAGTTCTCCGCTGACGCCTCGCCCGCCTCGCCTAAGGCGCACAGGACGCAACTGCGCACTCCTTGATCGGCTTCGCCGCTTTCGATAAAGCTCCGCCGCCATCCTGCCCAAAGCTGGTCAAGCAAGATCCACTTCCAACGGCTTGGGGGTGATCTCTATGATCAACTCTGCGATGAAGGACTCCAGGTTCACGTCCACTTCGGGCTTCTGTGACCCACGGCGGTTGACCCCGACCGTTCCGGCCTCTTGGTCGCGGTCCCCGACGACCAGGATAAAGGGCACCTTTTCGAGCTTTTGCTTGCGAATCCGAGCGCCTAGGGGCTCAGACGCTCCCGCGGTGACTACCCGCGCGCCCAGAGCCGACAGACGGGACGCAACTTGAGCGGCGTATCCCTCATTGTCCTCTTTTACCGGCGCGATCGCCACTTGGACCGGGGAGAGCCAGGCAGGGAGAGCCCCCGCATAGTGCTCAAGGAGAATCGCAAAAAACCGCTCGACAGAACCAAAAAGAGCTCGATGGATCATATAGGGCCGTTTGCGGACATTGTCGGAATCTACAAAGTCCAGGTCAAACAGCTGGGGAAGCTGAAGGTCAACCTGAAGCGTCGAAACCTGCCAGCGTCGCCCGATGGCATCTTTGAGGTGAATATCGATCTTGGGCGCGTAAAACGCTCCTTCGCCTTCTGCCATGACATAACTCACGCCCGAGAGCTTAAGCGCATACTCCAAGGCGGCGGTAGCATCGTCCCACTCGGCATCCGCCCCAACTGACTTGTCTGGACGCGTCGCCAATTCAGCCTCGAAATCTTGCAGACCGAATGCACTTAGAAGCGAGATTATGAAGCGCAACAGGCGCGACAGCTCGTCCCCGAGCTGAGCCGGAGAGCAAAAGATGTGCGAGTCATCCTGGGTGAGCCCTCGCACTCGAGCTAAGCCGTGCAATACCCCGCTGCGCTCAAATCGATAGACGGTGCCAAACTCGAAGAGTCTCATCGGCAGCTCCCGATAGGAGCGCTGATGCGACTTGTAGATCAGGATATGCATCGGGCAGTTCATCGGCTTTGGGTAATAGGTGGCTCCCTCCATCTCCATGGGAGGATACATTCCGTCCTTGTACCACTGAAGGTGCCCAGATATCTCGAACAGGGTCGACTTGGCGATGTGTGGCGTCCAGGCGAGCTGATAGCCCCCCGCTAAATGCGACTTCATCGAGAAGTCTTCCATGAGGTGGCGAACCAGCGCTCCCTTAGGGTGAAAGACCGGCAATCCTCCTCCGATCTCGGGAGGAAAGTGAAACATGTCGAGGTCCAAGCCGAGCTTGCGGTGGTCGCGCTTTTCTGCTTCCGCCAGCCGTTCGATGTACTCCTTGAGTGCCGCCTTTGACTCCCACGCCGTTCCGTACAGCCTTTGCAGCTGATCGCGCTTTTCGTCGCCTCGCCAATAGGCGCCTGCGACACGCATCAGCTTGAAGGCCTTGATGTAAGAGGTGGAGGGAACGTGCGGTCCCCGGCAAAGGTCAACAAAGGAGTCGCCATTTCGATATACCGAAACGCCAGACTCATCCACGCCCTCTAGCTCGGTGCCATCGAGAGCGGAGGCGCTCTGGACGCCCTCGATGATCTCGCGCTTATAGGGCTGGTCGGCAAATAAGGCAAGGCCCTCGGCAATGGAGTGCTCTTCTCTTATAAAAGGCTGATCCTTGGCGATAATCTGGGCCATGGTCGCCTCTATCTTGGCGAGATCGTCATCGCTGAAGTGAGCGCCGCCCGGCAAAGCGAAGTCGTAGTAAAAGCCGTCTTGGATAAAGGGCCCGATAGCGAATTTGGCACCCGGCCATAAAATTAGAACCGCTTGTGCCATCACGTGCGCAGTCGAATGTCGGAGAACTTCGCGACCTTCATCGCTGGCTGAAGCAACCAGCCGCAGCTCCGATCCGGTCAAGGGACTAGAAAGGTCGACAAGTTCTCGGCCATTGTGAAAAGCCACCACCGAGAGTCTCCCTTTGGGGTCAAGCGCCGCCACCGCCTCGGCTCCGCTTTGCAAGTCCGGCACTTCGCGGCTTGATCCATCAGGTAATACGACCAACATCTAGAGCACTCTTTCTTTTGACAACACACGCGCGCCGAGATCGCGCTAAAGGTAGATTCCCAACAGGGCCGCGGCGACTGACACGCCTTGGCCCCGTCGCGCGG
The DNA here is from genome assembly GCA_021790495.1 of Actinomycetes bacterium. Lineage (GTDB taxonomy): Bacteria > Actinomycetota > Acidimicrobiia > Acidimicrobiales > Acidimicrobiaceae > Acidithrix. Next base: position 40 of record JAJYGZ010000242.1, on the reverse strand, counting down.
TCTCGTCCAGGATTTCCAGGGCCCCGACGGTGTCTAGGTC
>JAJYGZ010000174.1 GCA_021790495.1 Actinomycetes bacterium | reverse complement strand
GGTCTTCAGCGCCTCTTGGCGTGAAAAACCGGTTGCGCTACAATAAGCGGGGTTTACGTCAAGCGCGGCGCCTTTTCCGTTGGTAATGATGATGGCCTGGGGCGACGTCTCAAAAACCACTGCGGCTCGCTTGAGTTGGCGCGCCTCTTCACGTCTGGCGGTCACATCGGTCCCGGTGACGACGAAGAACTCGGGAACTGCCTCTCTGGTAGCCAGCGGCACCGCTTTCCATTCGAATATCCGCGTAGTTCGGGTTTGCTCAGCACGCTTGAACCCGGAGAATTCCAAAATGTCACCCTGCATGGCATTGGCGAACCACTCCGTAATCGCCTCGTCATCGTCAAAGACCAAAAGGTCGGCCAACCTAGTCGGTTTGAACCGGATGTCGTCGCAGGGCACTCCGAGCACGGTTTCAAGCGCGGCGTTGCAGCGCACCACGCGCGAGCTTCGATCTAGAACCATTATCACATCAGACACTGCGTCCATCACGCTCGAGGTGAAGTCGCGCTCCGATCGCACCAATTCTTCGTTGTGGTGCTTTTCAGTAACATCGTTCCCAAGCAGTATCGTCGCAGCGATATTGCCCTCGTCGTCTAGCACATACGCGTCGCTCATCGCCACGAAGCGCCTTTCTCCGCTCTTGGAGGTATGCCAGAATTCGCGCGTTCCCATCGATTGACCCGACAAGATCGCGGTGAAAACCTTTTTGACCGACTCCATATCGGCCAGGTCAATCCAGTTCATCCAGAGCTTAGGATTCTCGCGCACCTCGTCAAAGGTGTAACCGGTGATCTCTTCGGCCTCGCGGTTGAAGCGGACGATCTTGCCGTTCTGATCCAGAACTACCACCATGCCGGAAAGGGAGCCGAGCACCCCTTCGGCGAGCTTGCGCTCGAGCTCGAGCTCTCTTTCTGTCGCCAACTGATCAGTAATGTCTTGAATGACGCTGACGAAATAGTGCCGATCGCCCTCGCTGTAAAGATGTGTAAAGAACTCGACGTCGCGCAGTTCTCCCGAGGCGACGCGGTGGCGAGCACGCCCCTTATAGGAGCCATTGAGCTGGGATATCCTCGCGATGCGGGCGAGTTCGGCTGGCGTCATATCAACGTTTATGTCAAAGATAGAAATCGGCTCGAGATCATCGTGCTCATAGCCATAAAAGATGGCACCGGCCGAGTTCATCTCGGTAATGATCCCGGTATCGGCGTCAATTACAAACTTGACCGCCTGGTTGCCGTCGAACATGTGGCGCAGGCGCCCGCGGTCGAGTTCCAGCTCGGCAGTAATTCGCTGCCTTTCGAGGATTATGCCAACCAAGTTGGCGCAGGTCTCGAGCAGGGTGCGCTGAAATTTGCTCGGCTTGCGGTTCTCGAAGCTCGAGAGCGCAAAGCTGCCGAGAATCTTCGAATTAGGGTCCTTTACCGGGAGGGACCAGCAGGCTCGCAAGTTGAACTGATTCGCGAGCGCCTTGATGTCGCGCCAACGCGGGTCGACCTGAGTGTTGGTCACATAGACCGCTTCGCAACTGAGTACCGCATTCGCACAAGAACCCGCGCCGGCACTAGGCACCAGTGCACCAAAAGCCTCGTATGCGCTGGCGCTCAAGCTCGGACCGGCCGCGATTCGAAGCACTCCATCGTCATCGAGGCGCATCACTGTGGCCACCGCATTGGCGAGCATCGACTCGGCACCGAGGCACACCTGGTCGAGGATCGCCTTACTGTCGACGCCTTGTGAGATCGAAGTCAAAATCCGGTTTTGCAATGCCAAGATCTCCCTCAGCTGCGCGCCGGTAAAATGTATCTCCGAAATAAGGGCATCGCCGTCTTCGAAGGCGTCAAGCCGCCCGCTGTCGAGGATCTGTCCCAGTGCCGGTTCCTTATTTTCGCCGCCCAGGGCAAGCTCTGCTGCCAAAAATGCCGAGATTCGATTTTCCAGATCAACCACGGCCTGGACGCGATCGCTCACTCCCCTTGAGGCGTGCTCCGCGAAATAAGTATCCAGGTCCAACTGGGGAAAGCCCTTGAGATGGCTCTTGAGCTCCTCGATAGGAAGCGAACTCTCGATGAGCTCTGAATAACTCCCCAGCGCCGTCACCTGGTGCGACCAGCGCCGAAGCGCAGCCAGAGCTCCAAGCGGGGTCACCGGCGAGCCGATATTGGCGTTCCACTTGAAATCGGCGAAGAATTTGATCACCGACTCCTCGGGCATCGGCTTGGCTATTCCATAACCCTGGCCATAGTCGGCACCCATGATGGCGGCCGCCTCGATGAGCGAAGCGCTCTCAAGCCCTTCCACCACGACTTCGATCCCCATGTCATGCGAAAGCCTGGTGAGGTGCTGAATGAGGTCTAGCGCATTGCGCGGATCGCCCGCGCCGCGCACCAACTCCTGGTCGATTTTGACCTCGTGAAATCCAAAGCGTTCCAGGCGCAAAAGTGAGCTGTATCCGGCTCCGAGGTCGTCCTGAGCCAGAAGCACTCCCAAAGATCGGATGCGCCAAAGAAGCGACGCCTCGTTAAAGGTCACATCGCTGAGCTCTTCTTCTTCGGTAAGTTCGAGGGTGAGGCGCTCCGGAGCCACGTTCCAGGCAGACAGTTTTTCCACTATCGCTTCGAAGTAGCGGCGATCCTTGACGGCCTGAGGCGGCAGGTTGACCGAAACGCCCGTGGTGATTCCGGCGTCGTCGAGGCGAGATACGGCACGCATCGACTTCTCGAGACCGCGCGCAAAGAGCACGTATAGATCTTCTGATCCCAATGCACCCATAAATTCGCCCGGAGAGATCAATGTCCCGTCATTCCCCCGCAGCCGGGCTAGAGCTTCGAGTTTGACAACATTTCCGGTGTGAAGATCCACGATCGGTTGATAGTGCATCTCCAAAGCGTCGCCGCGAAGCATCTCGCGGTACTGGCTGCGCTTTTCATAGGATACCACCTTGCCAGAATCCAGCTTGACCAAGGCTGCGCTGGTAACCTGTTGAATATAGGCGAAGGCGCGATACCGCATCGGGCTGGCGAAATACCCGGGCCACTTCGAATAGATATTCAAGAGACCGACAGTCTCGCCGTCGCTCTTGACGATCGGCAGCACCATGACGCTTCGCAGGCCCAGCCCTGCGGCCATCTCCCGCCACGGCTCCATTGACGGATCTTGGGAAAATGAGGCGGAGTGCTGGATTTGGCCGCTGCGCCAGGCCCGACCCGAGGGCCCAAGACCTTGGGCTACGTCGGCATTGGCGATAATCGACTTTGCCTCGTGCCTCTCCAGGAGCTCCAGATATCGCGAAAACTCGTCTCCTTGGACGTACTCGTAGAGGATCACGCCTCGCTCATCGGCACGCCCATAGGCGACACTAGCCACACCATCGATCGCATAGATCGCCGCCAGCACCGCACGAATGAGATCCGCACCGGTGGTAGCGACGCTCACCGCTCGGTTGACTTCTTCGACCCCATCAGCGACCACTTCGTCGATCCGCTCGCCTTCTGCCACCATGATGCGCATCGCTACGCCGAGTCGACGGCTCAGAACGCGGATCCAATGGTCCGCTCCCGCACCGACAAGGTTCGCCGCAAGCGCGCTCTTATGGAATACTTCGCTGATTAGGGGTATAATTTCGAGCAGCCAGCTCGATTTGACGCCGACCATGGCGTGTACGTAGCCAACGTGCGCCGCGATTGCGTCGAGTTCCTCTGCGGGGATGAGCGGATCGACGAGATGCCTCAAGAAGTCTTCTTGCGCCGCCAAGGCTCGACTCAACTCGTCGTCGGAAAGATAGGAAAAGACCGACGACGGACCATCGCTGCGAGCGTTGCCGGAACGGAAGGCGTCCATGAAGGCTCCGATGGCGGCTTCAAGGATGTCATCACCGTCGCCGGGTTCAGCCCCCCGATCTGGATATCGTCCAGGATCAACGGTCATAATACTACCGAGCAGTTGTTGGGAAAGTTCATAGTGACAGGGAAGCCGGCGGGTATTTTGGACATGACGGCGCTCTCCCGTGCGTCGCGGCCCTCGCGGCCTTTGGTCCCAGCATCCGGCCTGAGAGCAGGGTTCTGGCGAGATTTCTCAAAATGGCACATAAACAACGGCCTCTACGCTATGCACCTCGTCTTTTCGACTGGCGGCGTGAATTGGCACATATACAAAAGATGTCGCCTTTAGGTTAATTTCGGAGTTTTACACATACTCTTTAGGTGATTACTAGCATGGACTTTTCCCAAATCACCAACATGGCAGCGTGAGGCCATCTATTGCCGCTAAGAAATACTCTCGGCTCTTGACTTTGGCGTCTCGAAGATGAGAAGACGCTCATCTAAAGCCCCAGAGACCCCGCCGTTGGGATATTCTCAAAGCGAATCGGGTTAGAGCTCTGTCTCATGGGAAAACCCAAGGTGGCGCCTTGGCGTTAGGCTTTGCCCCTGCCACTTCCCAACAACCAAGGCGCCCCTCAATAGATGCGCGGCCCCTTGCGGCCCGACGATGGCTTGGGATTCCCCTCCTCGCAGGCTGTGCGATCTCTCGGTTCGAAAACTCCCCGGACACGAGCATCAGAGTCATCCGGGCAACCCGGCAATCCTTAGCGAATTAGGAGTTATCCAGCGCCTCGAGTAGCGCCTCGATCAACTGCGATGAAGAGTTGTACCACTGGATGCGGGGGTCGCGCCCGAACCAGGAACGCTGGCGTCGCGCGAAACGCCGGGTTCTTCTAATCGTTGCTGCGATGGCCCCTTCACGTGAGATCTCGCCGCGAAGATGGGCGAAGATCTCGCGGTAGCCTATCGCAAAGGAGGCGCTTCGAGAGAGCGCGCCCATCGCCGCCAGCTTCTCGCACTCTTGAATCCAACCCGCCTCGAATTGCTCGGTAACCCGGTTCGCTATCGCGACATCTAAGGCGCCAAGGTCGCTACTGAGCCCTAGGATCACAGCGTCACTCGACCCATATGCCGCGATCCCCGGACCAAATCCGGAATAAGGAGACGCGGTAATCTCGATAACTTCTAGCGCCCGCACCAGCCGGCGCGAGTTATTGATCTCGATCTTGGCCGCGGCAGCGGGATCGAGGTCCTTGAGACGCTGGTACATTGCCTCGAATCCGATGCGCCCGAGATCTGCTTCGAGCGCCGCGCGCACCTCCGGATCACTTGGCGGGATCACCAGAGAATTAAAGATGGCGCTGTGATAGAGCCCGGATCCGCCGACATAGAGCGCCACTTTGTCATCCAGTAGTTCTTCTTCGGCGGCCCTGGCATGAGCTTGGAACGCGGCTATCGAGAACTCCTCGCTCGGATCCACCAAGTCGATGAGGCGATAGGTGAGCCCGCCGAGCTCGGCTTTGGTCGGCTTTGCGGTTCCTATGTCCATATGGCGATAGACGGCCATGGAGTCGCACGAAAACAGCGCGATTCTGGCCTCGCGACGCGCAAGTTCCAGCGAGAGCTTGGTCTTTCCAGCCGCAGTCGCACCCACAATCGAAATTCTGCTCGTCGACATCTCACACGCAGTCTACGTCAAGCCTGTTGCGAGGTTCTGCGCCACATTCACCCCGATAAGCCACGTCGCCGCTGATCCCTCAGGTGCAATGCGGATAGGAGGGCTCGGGCTAACTCGATGTTTGAGGGTTTGCGCATCGTGAAACCCAGTTAGTCCAAACGGCGCCCGAAGCCCCCGGGCAAGGTGCCTGTCCAAGACGCGGGGCGCAGTCGTCAAGCAGTTTCGCGACCTGTCGCGCTGCGGTCAAATTCCCTTCGTTGACCAGCTCTGCACTAATGCGTCGCGATTCTCGCTCCGGTCGTCAAGCTCCGTTTACACCCCGACCATATCGTCACCTCCGGTCGAGAACCCCCTCTTTCGCCCCAAGCACGCTACTGAAAGCATGGGCTTTAGCCTAAATTATGACCCTCCCAATGAGCCGCAGATGCTCTTTGCCAGTTCATCGGCGCCCTGGTCTGGGTGTGAGCGGTGACTCGAATTCTCGCCAACCACCTTGGCTCCCTTGGTCTCGAGCGCCTTGCGCAGCGTGGGGAGAGTGTCGCGGGGGTTCAGCGCATAAGTACAGAACACGCCGGTCGGCTTGCCCCCAAGCGCGGGCAACCGCCCAATCCCCTCCAGCGTCCCCTTGGCCGGTCCGACCCCGAAGAAGAGGAATCCCTCCACCCAGGTCCCGACGGCGATGGCATCGCTTTGCGCGACCTCCGCAGCGGTGACTTCCTTAAAAGTCTTGACGATGGCCTCGAATCCGAGCGCCCGTATTGCGGCGGCGACCGCCTCGGCCGCACGTCGCGTCCGGCCACCCCGGCTCTCGTATGTAATGAGTACCTGCATTTTGGACCTCCTATGTTCGAGGATCGGCGTTGGCCAGCGGCTAATACCGGATTAGGGCTACTCTACATCTTCCTGGGATGAGAGATATGCGCCAGATCCTCTGGAGGGCCCCAATTGTCAGCGTGCGGAATCGATCTCGGCCACAAAGCTCTGGGCCGCGGTAATCGCATCACCTAGTGAGATGTCGATCCCCT
>JAJYGZ010000117.1:2312-6567 GCA_021790495.1 Actinomycetes bacterium | reverse complement strand
ACGGTCGAAACGATAAACGGTGGCGCCCCAGAAGTGGGAATGGTTTCGGGCATGGCGACCGGAATGGTTACCGGCGGGGCAGTCGTGGTTGGAGCCGTAGTCGTCGGAGGTTTGGCGGCAGCGACGCTCGCAGCCGTTACTATGGGGGCCGCCGTGGTGGGCGGCGCAGTTGAGGCTTGCGCCACCGCGACGACTACGGGCGCGGCCGTCGTCGCGGGCGAAGCGGTGGTCGTAGGTGCGCCCGTTGTCGTTGGCGCGACCGCGGTGGGCGGAGCCGCACAGCTTCCATTGACATCAGTGCCGTCGCTGGTGGGAACTTCGCTGGCGTCCTCACCCGTTACCGGCAAGCAGAAACTCTCGCCAGGGATTCCGCCAAGCACGAAGTTAGATACGGTCCAATCTCCCTTTATCGACGCCATCGCCGAAAAGGGTGGGAGGGGATTTCCTGTGGCGTCGGTATTCTCGACGTTCTCATCCACGCGATACTGCGTGGCGTTGCCGCCGCCCTTGGAGACTTCTGCAACGCTGGACTCGCAGTAGCCGCCGCCTTTCCAGCAGACTGTTATGGACGCCGGCGCGACAGCAGGGGAGAGGCTCAGATTGAAGAGCCAGTAGGTGCCATCGGAACTTGCGGGCGAGGTGCCAGAAAGCGAAGAGCCGACAGTGCATGTCGTGGTGTTTGTCGCCGTGTCATAAGTACAAGTCCCCGAGGGTGCTGCGGAAACTGCTGTGGAATTGAACACAACCGAACCGAGAACGACCACGGAGAGTAGCATTCCGAGCGTGGCGATTCGCCGGATAATACTGCGACCCAATTGACTATTTTCCTTTTGCGCGACCGACAGGAGGACCGATGACGCTGGAGCTTGAGACAGAAGTGCGACCTACCGTGGGATCTCAAGCGCCCTAGTCAACGAACTAATGATATTACGTTGAAGCCGATTTGGAGCAGAATTAGGGTTAAATTTGGGTCTCGTACCCAATCTGGGTTGTTTTGGCGTGAATTGTGCTGGAAGCGCGCTGGCTGCCATGGCAGATCTCACGTTCCGCGCTAGTTGTGCCACCAAGGGAAGTAATGACTGACAAAAGTCGTCTGTCACGAGGATGGCCGTTGTGAACAGCTTGGAAACTCCAATGGCGGCACCACGAAGTGGTGCGAGGACAGCAAGCAATTGCAATGGAGCGGTGCGTGTCGGAGGTCCGGTGCGGTGCTATTTAATACTGCTATACGCGTTGGCCAGATCTCTAGCGACAAAAACGGCACGGCCTCGGATCCCGATGCGAGTCCGGGCTATTCCAAGGGATGTGCTTTTGGATCGGAACCCAAATAGGACGAGGATTTGTTGCAAATGGCATGCAATACAAGTCATTTAAATAAGATTGGTGGCGCAATTCCGGTGCTATGTTGGCCCTTGGCGGGTCGCTAGAGCACGGGGGTAACGGATTGAAGCTGAGGGCGCGTGTCGGAATCTGAGAACCTTGGTTCTGCAGCCGATACTTGGCACGATCCTGTCCGGGTTCTCGCGATAGACGGAGGGGGCATCAGGGGAATAATACCGACTGTGGTTCTCGCCGAATTGGAGGCGAGGATCGGGAGTCCCGTTTCGTCGGTTTTCGATCTTATTGCCGGGACCTCAATCGGGGGGATAATCGCGCTTTGCCTGGCTGCACCAGGGGAATCTGGTGGTCCCGCGTGGACTGCCGCCCACCTTTTGGAGATCTTTGAAAAGGCGGCGCATGAGATTTTCGTGCCAGCTGGCCACTCGATATTGCATGGTATTCTCCATTATCGGTACGCGTCGGAGTTCATAGAGGCTACGCTGACGCGATATTTGGGCGAAAGCTTGCTTTCGCACGCGGTCTGCGACGTCCTCCTAACCACCTACGACTTGAACGATCGTGAACTGATCTTCCTGAACTCCATGGACGCCAAGGCGGATGCCAAGCATGATCTTCCCATGTGGGTTGCGGGCAGGGCGACTTCGGCGGCTCCGACTTACTTTGAGCCAGCCCGGATGCTAGCGCAAGATCCCCGTCTCTTGCTCGACGGCGCCGTGTGCGCGAACAATCCCGCGATGTGCGCGTTCGCCGAGGTTATCAAATACCGAAAAAGCTTCGATATGCTCCTGGTGTCACTGGGCACCGGCTCATCGTCGGAGACGATATCCCATCACCAAGTGCGCGACTGGGGACTAGCCCAATGGGCTCGACCAATACTGCACGTGATCATGGACGGGGCGAGCGACGCGGTCCATCGACAGCTGCGAGAGATCCTTCCCGGCGAGGCGTACCATCGCTTCCAAGTTGACTTGTTGCATGCAAGCGAATCGATGGATGACGCTTCACCGGAGAATATCGAGCGCTTGTTCTTAGATGCGCGCAGGCTCATCAAAGCCTCCGACCGTGAACTCGATACCATCTGCACGCTGCTTGCGAAGTAGCTAGATGCCTCGGTGGCGCTAACTCTCGTTCTCGCTCGGATAGGCACGCGCGCTGGCGAGAGGCGAGCATTTATGAAGGTCCGCGCTTAGAGAACCTGAGGAGCATGGTCGGCGTTCGATGATTTCTCTGCCAAGTTGAAGGGACCCCGACGAGGTTTCGCAGTCCAATGCCGCGGCGCTGCCAACCCAGCAAGTCGAACCAAGCCAGGAGCGCCGAGTCGACTTCGAGCCATTCGGGCAACGGTGGATGGCTCGGATCCGGCCTGGGTTGTCTCTTTGAGCAATTGCCGCTCTTAGCGTTGGATGGACTGGCGGGCGACATAGACCGCCGTGACGAGAGCCATTGCTGCACTGGCTAGCAGTAATACGGCATAACTGGCGAAGTTCGCAGCAAGTGAGAGTGCGAACGGAGCAGCGAATCCGAGGTACAAAAGTGCGTAATAAAATGCGGTTAGGCTGGCTACCTCGTCCTCGCCAGCGATCCGGCTGACTTCGATCAGTCCCGCCGCGAAGCACATGCCATAGGAGCAGCCAAGTACGACAGCGCATGGTATCAGGAGCCAGGGCTGGCGTACTTGAGCGGTAATCGCACCCAGCGCCAGGCCGCCGCTCATGACCATCAATCCGACGATGCCGGCTTGGTTGCTTGGTGATCGCATATCCAGGCGCATTGCCAGTGGCTGTATCAGTACCGCGGAAAAAGAGGTAAGCGTTGTTACCACCGCGGCCACGGCAACCGGATCGGAGCTATGGTCGGCGCCAACAATAGCTGGCAGAAGAGCGAAGGCGATCGCGGGCGCGGCGAAGACCCACGGGGCCATAGGGGTCACCACGCGGCGAAAGCGCGGGTTGTGAAGGCCCCGAGCCGATAGCCGCAGGCTTGGCCTCGAGTGACCGATTACGGTCTCGGGAGCCCGAAAGAGCGCGAACAGGACCGCAACCATCAATGCGATGTGCGGAAGGTACGGCATGATCATCGGCGATGGCAGCCACTGCGCCATTAGCCCGGCCACGAGCGGACCCAAACCAAACCCCGCTGTCATTGCGACCGCGGCGCGCCGTGCCGCGCGACTTGGGCTCGCCGTTCCTATCGGAGGTATCGAGGTTTCTCGCAGCCACGCGGTCGCAGCTGCAAATACCACCCCGCTGCTTATTCCGGCCATTAGGCGCCCGGCGAATAAAAAGGCCACACCATCCGAACCCGCGACGAGCATGACGCTTGCAGCCAAGGAAAGCCCGGCTGCTGGCAGCACAACCTTTCGCCTTCCGATCGCATCGGAAAGTGGTCCGCCCAATAGAAGTCCGGGGATCAATCCGACCGCGTATACGCCGAACATCGCCTCGAGCGTTCCGGTGCTTAGTCCGAGGGTCTGGCGGTATACCAGCAGCATTGGGGTTATTTGGTTCGACCCCCAACCGGTGCTCAGTAGCGCTGCCGCGGGCGCCAACCACGCCGGAATCTCCGGCGAACTGGATTGTTTGGACATTATCTCTGGCGAGCTTCGATTTGTTGCTGCCCTTGGCGGTTGTGAACTAGGTGGGACGCTTCGTGGTCTAGCAGCCAGGCTTTGCGCGCCAGCCCCCAGGCATAGCCGGTGAGTTCGTGATTGGCGCCTATCACGCGATGGCAGGGTACGAGTATGGCAATCGGATTGCGGCCGATGGCCGCGCCGACCGCCCGGGCCGCCTTGGGGCGTCCGATCTGCAGCGCAACTTCGCTGTGGCGGAGCGTCGCCCCGTAGGGAATTCCGCTCACCGCGGTGTAGCGTGTGAAGTTCGCCTCAATGGCGGCAATGGCCGCGTCCTTGATATGA
>JAJYGZ010000117.1:0-2302 GCA_021790495.1 Actinomycetes bacterium | reverse complement strand
TCGCTGTAGCTGAGCGTCGCACCGTAGGGAATTCCGATGAGCGCGTTCCATACCTGCGACTCAAATGGGCTTCCAATTGGTGCGAGCTCAGGGTCGAAGTCGCTTCGAACGCCCGCGAAGTATTCCTCCAGTTGGCTTCGCACCAGCTCGAATGGAGCTTCATCGAGGATCCAGCAATCCAACGGAGCCGGGCTGAGCGGATGCCCAGTGAAATGCAGTCCCAACAAGGCTCCATTGCGCGCGCTAAGCAGTACCGAGCCGAGGGGGGTTTCGGCGTAGCAATAGCGAACGGGCGCTTGCCGACTCGCGAGGGGCGTTCGAAGAATCTTTGACATACCGATATCGTACGGCAAGACCAACATCTAGGTAGGGACATATCCGGACACGGCCGACACCTGTCCGGATATGTCCCTACCTCGGCACCATCGGGCTGTAGGATCTCGAACGTGACGGATTTTTCCGCTGTTGTTACTACTGGGATCTACTGCAGGCCAGGATGCTCGGCGCGGCCAAATCCTGGCAACGTCCGTAAGTATCACAGCGCGGCAGCCGCGGAAGCGGCGGGATTTCGGGCCTGCTTGCGCTGTCGGCCTTACCGAATTGACCCACCCGTTAGCTCCGCAGCTCCAGAGCTGGTCTGTCGGGCCGTGCAACTTATCCTCGCCGGGGCGCTCGACCGCGGTACCGAGGCCGGGCTCGGGGCACGGCTCGGAATCTCGACACGCCATCTCAGACGGTTGTTCAGCGAGCACGTCGGCGTGACCCCGGACCAGCTCGCCCGAAGCCGCCGGGCGCATTTCGCCCGGCGGCTTCTTGATGACACCGACCTTACGGTGACCGAGGTCGCTTTCGCATCGGGATATGGCAGCGTCCGGCAGCTCAATCGCGCTAGCCACGATATATTTAGGGCTCCACCCCAAGAGCTGCGTGCCCGTCGAAGAGCTAGCGACCGACTTGTCGCCGACGGTGGACTCACACTTCGGCTTTACCACCAGCCCCCCCTCGCATTTGAAGCGATGCTCGCTTACTTTCGGGCGCGCGCCATTTTGGGCGTCGAACACGTTTCGGGCGGCACCTATAGGCGTACCGTCGAGATCGACGGGGATCCCGGCGTGCTGGAGATGTCGCGTGGCGGTCCGGATCACCTGCTTCTGCGCGCCCATCTGCCGCACTGGGAAGGTTTGATTCATCATGTTCAGCGTGCCCGGGGAATCTTTAACCTGGACGCCGACGTAGACCGAGCGACGCGCTACTTTGGCGACGACACTCTAGTTGGTCCGCTGCTAGAGCTCCTTCCCGGCCTGCGCCCGCCTGGTACCTGGGATCCGTTCGAGACAGGCGTGCGGGCGATCATCGGCCAGCAGGTAAGCGTGGCCGCGGCAAATACCGTCGTGGCTCGCATGGTTCGCCGCTACGGCACCCCGATTGCGGGTGTCCAAGCGTTGGGCTTGACCCACGTCTTTCCGGGTGCACAAGTCTTAGCTACGGCCGACCTTAGCGGTCTTGGCCTTACCGGGGCCCGCCAGCGCGCCATCTCCGCTTTTGCCCAGTCCGTGGTTGGGGCCAAGATCGACCTGGAGCGCAGCCGACCGTTGGGTGAGTTTGTGGCATCGGTCGCATCCACTCCTGGGCTCGGACTCTGGACGGCTCATTATCTGGGGTTGCGGATTGGCGAGCCCGACGCCTTCCCGGGAGGTGATCTCGGACTTCGTCGGGCCTTTGCCGCGGCGACCGGTGAAACCCACAAGAGCCTGGATCGCGATGCCAGGGTTGAGAAGTGGAGGCGATATCGAGCTACCGCGGCCACATACTTGTGGCTCGCGCCGCCGGGCTGTGAGCGCGACGAGCGTTTTGACAGCTTGAGTGCGAACCGGTCCGAGCGTGAGCTGGCCATCGGTTGAGCTTGCATGGGTTGGGATTGAGCACGGTGGGCAAAACAGGCTGCTTGCTTTGAGGAGACTTTGGATCCATTTAGCGGCATCTCGCGAGAGCCTGGGTGCTGGGCCAGGTGGCGCTTAGGATCGCCGGTGTTGGCAAGAACGCTTGGGATCTTTTATAAGTATCCCTCAAGGCCCTTGTCTCGGGGGGATCTACGATGGCTTATTACGGCACGATGGTTACCAAGGTTCCGATGTGAACTTGGGGAAATACCACAGCAGCATTCGAGATCGGGAGTTCGACGCAGCCGAGGCTTTGGGGGTATCCGTACCCCGATCGATAAAAGCCGTGAACCGCTTCGCTGCCAAGAAAGTAGTTGGTCCAATAGACGAGGTCGTGATATTTGGTACCATTCGGATTGGTT
>JAJYGZ010000070.1 GCA_021790495.1 Actinomycetes bacterium | reverse complement strand
TAGAAGTGGACGGCGCGACTCTAAAGGTCAATCGCCAGACCGAGGCCGGATTTGACGAAGTGGCTGTAAAGCTGCCAGCCTTGGTGAGCGTGACTGCCGGTGTCGTCGAACCCAGGTATCCCTCGTTCAAGGGAATTATGGCCGCGAAGTCAAAGCCCGTTGAAGTTTTGTCTGTGGCGGATTTGGGGCTTTCGCCCCAAGAGGTGGGCAAAGACGGTGCGCGCGAGGAGATCACGGCGGTCAAGGCGGCTGACGCCCGAACGGCCGGGACGATCATCGAAGACGATGGAGAGGGTTACGCGAAGATCATCGACTACCTTGAGCAGCTCAAGGTTATTTGATTGCTCAAGGCGTAAAACGTCTGGTGGCATTGGGTGGTACCGGCTGAAGCGGTCATCAGGTGGAATTGAATTGATTGAACGACGCGGATGCGTCATTAGAGGAAACGGAATTTGGTCATGGGTCTCTCCCGGATCTGGGTCTTTGTTGAAATCAGCGGTGCGAAAATATCCGCGGGTTCGCTCGAACTGCTAAGCGCGGCAAAGCGTTTCGCCAACGAAGTTACGGCATTCAGTGCCGCTGAGGTAGATAGCGAGTTCATCGACGCCATCGGAAATTACGGCGGGTCTCGCCTCGTCTCGATAACCGATTTGGATTCGAGACTCGCGGGTACCACGGTTGCTGCAGTCATGGCCCAAATGGCTCTTGGCGGCGATTCGCCCGACGCGGTCTTTTTCGCCGCCTCCTCCGAGGGTCGTGACGCCGCGGGGAGACTTTCGGCGAAACTGGATCGTCCGTTACTCACCAACGTGGTAAATATTATTGCCGATGGGGACTCTCTCGTGAGCGAACACGCGATCTTTGGCGGGAGCCAAACTGTCACGGCGCGCTTCACTTCAGGTGGGCCGGCTATTTTTGTCGTTCGTCCCAAGTCATTCGTCGCACAAGAGAGCCCGGTTGCTGTCGTCGTCGAGTCGGTTTCGGCGGGCGATATAGGGCCTGCCGGAAACGCCAGGGTGGTTCAAAGCCACGTCGAGGAGCGCAGTGGGCCCAAACTCGACGAAGCGGCGGTGGTAGTCTCTGGCGGCCGTGGTCTTGGACAAGCTGAACATTACCAGTTGGTAGAGGATCTCGCGCTCTTGCTAAAGGGTGCGCCTGGGGCTTCCCGGGCAATTGTCGATGCGGGTTGGGTCCCATATTCCTATCAAGTGGGCCAGACGGGAAAGACGGTCAAACCGACGGTCTATATCGCCATTGGAATATCCGGAGCGACCCAGCACATGGTCGGAATGAAGGGCGCGAAGAATATCATCGCGGTTAACAAGGATAAAGAGGCTCCCATATTCTCTATTGCGGATCTCGGAATTGTTGGTGATGTTCAAAAAGTGGTTCCGGCGCTGATCGAAGCACTTAAAGCTCGCGAGTCATAACAGCGACTGCGGTACGCCGCGCGCCTTTGCAAGCGTAGATCAACCTTGGGGACGCGCGTTTCGGGGCTGAGTCTCAAGTCCTGCTAGCTCGACGGGTGCCCAAAGTGGCGCAACCGCGCGCTCGGCGGCCGGAACATCGGTGGGCAAGTGCCAAGCGACGCGGATGCGCCTGGCCGGTGATAGATTTTGCCGCGATCGGGGTTTTGGGAAAAGGAAGCGGACTCGGCCCTATACCAACGGCCACGGGTATGAACGGCTTTGGGGGTCGAGAACTGGGAGCTTCGCTTTTTTGACTAAGGCCGTCGAGCGACGCGCCAACGCCTCGATCTCTGCTTCCGAGAGGAGATCAGAAAAGATCACTTCGGCGTTTCGCGCGACTCTCGAGATGTCTTCGAGTTCGCTGGCAAGGAGTTCGGCGTCCCCAAACTCCCAGATCACGGTACGCAATTTCGCTTCGGCGTGGAATGTCAACCCGTTATCTATTCCCCAGAGGCGACCGGGCTCATCGATAAGAATATGACCGGATTTGCGGTCGGCGTTGTTGGCCACGATGTCGAAAGCTGCGAATTTTATGAATGTGCGTGCGAAGTCCGGACGTTGGCACAACGAGAAGTAGTGTTGTTCGAAATCGGCGTCGATGAAGAGCTGGAAAGAGCCCACGCCGTAGGGAGCATCGACTCTAACGACGGTCGGCGGGATCAGTTCCCAACCTAGGGCCGCCGAGAGGACGTAAGCCGCGGCCTCGCGACGGTACAGTCCGTCCGGAAAGTCCCACAAGGGACGCTCTCCGCGTTGGGGCTTGTAGATGGCGTTGATTGACTGGCCGTCCAAGCTAATCTCGACCAGCAGCGTTGCATTCGAGCTATAAGGCATGCGCCCGACAACTTCGATAGAACCTTGGTTTAGTAGTTCTAGGGCGTCGGGGCCCGGTAGCCGTTTGTCCTCGGGCAAGGGTGTCCTTCTGGTTCGATCGGGAAGCCGCACAGGGGACAGGTCGGCCGACCAGCCTCGATGAGGCTGGTTCCTTGAATAGCAAGCGTGCCAGCAAGTTCTTTGGTGATCTGGAGAACTATTTTTGCGCGCTGGTCCTCATCTTCAGCCATTTCCGTGAGCTGGATGACGACGATATCGGCATCCTCGCGATATTGCACGCCAATCTCGCCGACTGCGAACCGCGGCTCAATGGGAGGGATCACAGCCGCTGCTTCGGGGAGGTGCCCGAGACGATCGAGATCGCCGAGCATCATGGCGATATATTGCACCATCCCGGCTACTTGGGTTTTTTCCAGCTTGACGGTAAGTGAGGTCGCAGATTCGCGTATCTGCAGGATGAATACGCGGTTGCCAGGCTCTCCAATTGCGGCGATGGCAACTTGATTCGGGGAGTCAAAATTGAAGATTTCCGCCACGTCAAGTGACCTTCAGGTTGGGCGTTGGGGTCAAATTCACAAACAAAGCGTAGTTGGCTGTGTCGGTTATCGATATTGCAGATAGTCCCGTCGTGGAAATCACGACCCGCTGGAACGAGTCGAGGTGAATTCCCAGACAGTGCGCAACCAATGCCTTGATGGGGTCGGCGTGCGAGAAAGCGGCTATGCATTCGCCCCGATGGGTGAGGTGCACCCAGTCGAGGAAATTTATCATTCGCTCGGACATTTCACGGAAAGACTCCCCTTGCGGGAAGCGGAACTTGCTAGGTGCGCCTTGAACGGCCTTCCATTCGGGCAATTTCGAGAGTTCATCAAGCCGCCGCCCGGTCCAGTCGCCAAAGTCGCATTCGATAAGGCGTTCGTCGGCTAGCACTTCCAGACCTCGAGCCAAGGCGAGAGGTTCGGCCGTCTCGCGCGCGCGTTCGAGCGGGGAAGAGTAAATTGCCGAAATGGATTCGACTTGGGCGAGCGACGCCGAGATCGCCTTAGCTTGAACAAGGCCATCCTCAGAGATGGAAAGTCCAGCTGCGCGACCTGGGAGAATGGTTCCTGTCGTAGGCGTCTTAGCGTGCCTGACCAGAATCAAAGTAGTCGACGTGGGGCCGCCTTTTGTCTCTGGCGCGGATCCCCCGCTCGGCACCTCTGCGTCGATTGCCAAAATCTCACTTTCCCTGTGTCGGTGATCGGCGCGCTTTGGCTGGTTCTGTCCAATTGTCCAAAGTGAAAGATTTGCGCCCGTCAGAGTCATCTTAGGCCGGGGCAAAAGGTGCCCGTTCTTAGCCAAGGCGCTCGACGATCATCGCCATTCCCTGACCCCCGCCGATGCACATCGTTTCAAGGCCCATAGTCTTGTCAAGAGTCTCCAGATCGTTCAAGAGCGTGGTCATTATCCTTGCTCCGGTCATGCCAAAGGGATGTCCCAGAGCAATCGCCCCTCCGTGGGGGTTCAATTGGTCCTCGATGGAAATTCCCAGTTGTTGGCAAATCGGAAGCACCTGAGCCGCGAAAGCTTCGTTTAATTCAACGATGTCGATGTCGTTTATGGTCATCTTGGCCAATGCGAGCACCTTGCGTACGGCTTCGATCGGGCCCACGCCCATGATTTCCGGAGCCAGTCCGCTTATCGCCGAAGCGAGTATCCGAGCCTTGGGTTTGACGCCGAGTTCAGCCGCTTTGGATCTCGAAAGCACCAGAACCGCCGCCGCTCCATCATTTAGCGGACAAGAGTTTCCGGCTGTGACGCGGCCGTCGGGGCGAAAAGCCGGCGCAAGCTGTCCCAGACGTTCCAGAGTTGTATTGGCGCGCGGGCCATCGTCCTTGGAAACAACGGAGCCATCGGGCAATGTGACCGGCGTAATTTCGCGGTCGAAGAACCCATTCTTTTGCGCCTCGACGGCGCGGTCTTGGGACAGTTTCGCAAACTCGTCCATGGCGGATCTCGAGACGCCGAACTTGTCAGCGACGTTTTCAGCGGTGAGGCCCATCGGTATGTACATAAGGTTGATGAAATCCGCGCGGTCGGGTTCAACGTAGCGCGGGTTCATATCGGAGGCGGTGAGGCCGACGCCTAGCGTACGTGTAACGCTTTCGACTCCGCCAGCCACAAAGGCGTGCCCCTCGCCGGCAGAGATGGCGTGAAACGCCATACGTATGCTTTGAAGCGAGGAGGCGCAAAAGCGATTTACGGTGGTGCCAGGCACCGTGTCTGGGAGTCCGGCGAGGCCGGCTACAACGCGACCCAAGTTCATGCCCTGCTCGCCAGCGTGGTTTGCCGCACCGATTATTACGTCGTCGACATCGTCCCGCTTGAGCTCAGGTACTTTCCTCATTAGGTCGTCTACGATAAAGCCGCAAAGGTCGTCGGGTCGCATCTCGACCAAGGATCCCTTGTAGGCGCGCCCAATGGGCGTGCGAGCAGTGGCTACTATTACTGCTTCTTCCATGATCTAACCCGCTCCAATCCGATCGTCGGTCGCGCGCGGAAAATCCCGCGGCAGGCCCAGCCAATAACCCCAATGTTACTTGTTGGAAACATCTCGGTGCGCTTGGCATCAAGGTGCGGCTGCTCCAAGGACTCTTGTTAGCCGTACAGCTCCCGGTCGTGGCGCCGTGCCTCGCGTTCATCGGCATGGGACCACTGGACAAAAATTGCCGCTAAGGCTGCAAGCGTGAAGATCTCGCCGAATGCCCACAAGATTGAACCGCCCAAGTGCGTGTCGGCCAGGCTGTTGTGCGATGGGTCGATCGACGTGGACATTTGTGTCAGGGCTATTCCCAGGTAGGTGCCAAATGGAATACCGCTGAGGAGGAATGCGAGTTTGGCGCCGAAAGACATTTTGTGCGGTATCGGGTCTATTGAGATCACCACAGACCAGTAAATGAACCCCGCAATGAGGAAGTGCAGATGGGTGTAGTAGTGAAAGAGCGGATGTTGGATCGAAAGTGTGTAAATAGGTGTCAGGAAGTAGACGTACATCGTTACCCAATTGGCCAGCCACGCTATAAATGGCAGCGTGACGAACTTAGCCCAATGCGAGTGGAGTACCTTGAGGGCACCGGTCTGGACATTTCGAGAAGATGCTTGTAATAGCAGTGTTACCGGGGCGGAAAGCACTAAGAGAATTGGTGCGCCGTTCATGAGGATCAGGTGTTGGATGACGTGCATAGCGAAGTTCGAGCTGTCGTAGCTCGCGAAGCCGCTACCGGTGGCAAAAAAGATCAATGCCGATCCGCCTAGAAATGCTGCGGTCCGTGATCGCGGCCAGTTCCTTCCCTTTGCAGCCAGACGCCTAACGCCGATGACGTAGGCGGCGACCGCCAAGACAAGTACCGCGTCGGCCGCTATTGCTAAGGGGTCGGTCTGAAATGCGGTAAGTATCTGATGAAACGTGACTGCGGGGGAGACGATCAAGCCGAACAGATCCGTCGGGTGGATCAAGGCTATGAGTTCAAAGGGCGTCATTCAAGCAACCAGATCCTAGGCGAGCGCGTCGGCGACGCGCTTCGCATGCCCCTTCGCCTTTATCCCCAGGTATACCTTTTCGATGGTCTGATCTGGCGATATGACAAACGTGCTTCGTATCACTCCGAGAACCGTCTTGCCGTAGTTCTGTTTTTCGCCATAGGCGCCATAAGCCTTCATTACAGAGCGATCAGGATCAGATAGGAGCGTAAAGGGCAATTCGTAGTGCTTTATGAACTCCGCGTGCTTCTCGGGGCTATCGGGCGAAATCCCTATTACAGCGTCCGCCTTGAAATCACCCGTGG
Source organism: Actinomycetes bacterium (assembly GCA_021790495.1). GTDB lineage: Bacteria > Actinomycetota > Acidimicrobiia > Acidimicrobiales > Acidimicrobiaceae > Acidithrix. The sequence goes on along the minus strand of JAJYGZ010000070.1, from coordinate 451 downwards.
ATATGACGTCGCGGAAGTCGCAGGCTTCCTGTGTGCACCCGGGAGTAAAGTCTTTGGGGTAGAAGTAGAGAACTACCCGCTTGCCGCTAAAGTCCGACAATGTCACCGTGCGGCCGCCCTCGTCGGTCAAGGCAAATTGCGGGGCCCTGTCGCCCACGCTCAAGCTGGCAGTCATGGGTTCCTTTCGAGTAAATCGCTTCTCCCAAGCTAACCCGATTGAGTTTCATTGATGGCAAAAACATCTCAAGAGTCCTTGGTCGAGGAGTTTTGTGAGGTCACGAACTAAAACGCAGCCCCATATCGTTGTAGTTCGAAGAACGTTGCAAGAGTGAAGGACCCAACGACATGGACCCGGTCGAATTGAAGAGCCCTGAAAAGGTTTTGGTAGTTGTAGCTCACCCCGATGACGCGGATTTTGGCTCAGGCGGAACCTTTGCTAAGGTGGTCGCTA
>JAJYGZ010000308.1 GCA_021790495.1 Actinomycetes bacterium | reverse complement strand
GAAGCGATGCCATCGGCTGCGACTTGATTGGTCGCACCGCGAGCAAAAACGTCTCGGTTGGGAACTCCTTGAAGGTTAAAAGGCTCGTGCCCCAATTTCTGAGTTGGGGCACGAGCGCTCCCATGAACAAGATTGCGCGCCTCGACCCGCGCTACGAGCAGCCGCTGGTGGTTCCACAGCTAGTGCACACGTAGCAAGAGCCCGAGCGCTGCATGACGTTGCCGCATTGGTAGCAATAGGGCGCGTCACGCTGGATATCGCGAGATATTAGCTTGGGAGCGTCCGACGCTGTGCGCTCTATCGGAGCGGAGGGGACTTGGTCTTCACGTCGATCACCGTAGGAAAAGTCCGGCTCCTCAGCTGCTTGGAAAAGCGTTGGCTGCTTGCGCTCCTCTGAGGTCATGATCCCCAATTCGGCACGGTCGTCAACCGAGAGGTAGTCGATGGCGAGCCGCCTAAAGATATAGTCTACCAGCGAAGTCGCAATTCGAAGATCAGGGTCGTCGGTCATTCCTGCGGGTTCGAAGCGCATGTTGGTGTATTTGCGAACGAATGTCACTAGCGGAACTCCATGTTGAAGGCCGAGGCTGACTGCTATCGAGAACGCGTCCATGATGCCAGCCAAGGTGGACCCTTGCTTTGAGACTTTCATGAAGACTTCGCCGGGACGGCCATCCTCGTATTCGCCCACCGTGACGTATCCTTCGCAATCGGCAACGCGGAACGCAAATGTGGAGGAACGGCGGCGGCGCGGCAAGCGCTCGCGAATGGGCTTTTTCACAACTACAGTCTGCGTCGCCAGCGTAGCTTCAAGGTCCGCTATGCGCGACGCGAGCTCCGCCGCAACCTTCTCTTCTTCGCTCTCGTCTGATTTCTGAACGCTTTGCAGAGGTTGAGCGACTTTGCAGTTGTCGCGGTAGATAGCCACCGCTTTGACGCCCATCTTCCAGGCGTCAATGTAGAGCGACTCAATATCCTCGACCGTGACGTCCTCGGGCATATTCACGGTCTTTGAAATCGCGCCGGAGATAAACGGTTGCACAGCGGCCATCATCTTGACGTGACCAAGATAGTGGATTGTGTTGTCACCCATAGAGCAGGCGAAAACCGGCAAATCTTGTGGGTCAAGACCTGGAGCCCCGACGATGGTCCCATTTTCATTGATATAGGAGATTATCTGGTCGACATCGGAGTCTCGATAACCAAGCTGGGTCAGAGCTCCTGCGACGCTCTGGTTCACTATTGACATCGTTCCGCCGCCCACCAGCTTTTTCATCTTTACCAGCGAAAGATCCGGCTCGACGCCGGTCGTGTCGCAATCCATTAGGAGGCCGATCGTTCCGGTCGGCGCCAAGACCGAGGCCTGGGCGTTTCGCACTCCATACAGTGCTGCCATTTCGATCGATTCATCCCATACCCTCTTCGCAGACTCCAAAAGGTCCTTGGGAACGAGTCCGGCATCGATGCGAGCTACATAATCTCTATGCATCTGAAGCACTCCGATCATGGCATCCTTGTTCTCGGTGAAGCCAACAAATGGCCCCAGCGCCCGCGCCATTCGCGCGGAGGTGGCGTAGGAATTGCCTGTGAGCATCGCAGTGATAGTTCCCGCCAACGCTCTGGCACCGTCGGAATCGTAGGGAAGTCCGAGAGTCATCAGTAGCGCACCTAAGTTTGCGTACCCGATACCCAGCTGACGGAATTTGCGAGAATTCTCACCGATCTTCTCAGTCGGGTAGTCGGCATTTCCCACAAGAATGTCCTGAGCGATAAAGACAAGGGTCGCCACGTGCAAAAAGCTCTCGATGTCGTAGGAATAGTCTTCGCGCAAGAACTTCATCAGATTGAGGCTGGCTAGGTTGCAGGCCGAATTATCGACATGAAGGTATTCAGAACAGGGATTTGACGCCGTGATTCTTCCATGTTTTGGTGCGGTGTGCCAGCGATTGATCGTGGTGTCATACTGGAGTCCAGGATCGGCGCATTCCCAGGCTGCTTGCGCGATCTGGCGAAACAGGTCCTTGGCGGGAAGCGTTTTGAGGGTCTCCCCGTTGGTTACCGCGGTGAGATTCCACTCCTCGTTTTTGATCACCGCATTCATGAATTCGTCGCTGACTCGGACCGAGTTGTTCGCGTTCTGATATTGGATCGAGAAGGAGTCTTTGCCATCAAGGTCCATGTCGAACCCTGCAGCCTGGAGAGCCCGCGCCTTGTTCTCTTCGATCGATTTACACCAAATAAACTCCTCGATGTCTGGATGCGATACATCGAGAATGACCATCTTTGCAGCGCGTCGCGTCTTTCCGCCGGACTTGATGGTGCCAGCCGACGCGTCTGCGCCACGCATGAAAGAGACCGGACCCGACGCCGTGCCCCCACCCTTGAGGTTCTCCTTGGAGGAACGAATTCTCGAAAGGTTGACTCCCGCGCCGGAGCCACCCTTGAAGATAACGCCTTCCTCGGCGTACCAATTGAGTATGGCGTTCATGCTGTCGTCAACAGCCAGAATGAAACAGGCCGACGCCTGCTGGGGAACTCCCTCGACGCCAATATTGAACCAGACCGGCGAGTTGAATGCCGCCATCTGATGGATTAGTACATACTTCAATTCGTCCGAAAATGTCTGTGCCGCCTCGTCATCGACGAAATACCCGTCCTTTTTCCCCCACGCGGTGATGGTGTCGACAATACGATCCGCGACTTGGCGCAAACTCGACTCACGCTGGGCGGTTCCTTGGGTGCCGCGAAAATACTTCTGAGACAGGATATTGGTGGCGTTCACCGACCAGAAGGATGGGACCTCAACGCCTAGCTGCTCGAAGGCCACCTTGCCATCCCGGTAGTTGCTGATGCGCGAATCGCGCCGCTCCCAGGTTACGTAGTCGTATGGATTCCTACCGGACTCGGTGTAATGCCGCTTAATCCCTAAATCCAGACTCTGTGGAATAATCGCCACGTCAAAAACCCCTTTTTCTCAATGCCGCCCCGAATGGGCGCCTACACCATCAAGCTGAAAACTCAAAGCCGCCATCTGCCGGAACTAGGAATTCATATTTTTAGCGCGCGCCGTACATGTCCACGGCGCAGCTAATATCTCGAAACGACCTGCAACATTCCAAGCGAACACTCTCACCAACGCGACTGCGATGTCTCACTTTGCGTTAATTCAAACACAAGATGTAGTGAAATCGTTCGATTCGAACACTATATCGTGTATCGAAGCTCAATTCCAGCATAATCACAAACTTGTATTTTGAAATAGATTTTTCCGAACCAACCCGTGCCCTTGGCCACCCGTCTCTGAAATTGGCACATCCCGAGTTTGGTTTCGGCACCCTACGATCTCGGGCGTCGACCCAGTAGCTTGGCAGAAGAGTAACTTCCTGAAGGACGTACGCCTGGTGGCCACTCAAAGATACGTACTGCTAATTCGAGGTATAAACGTAGGGCGGGCTAAGCCGCTTTCTATGCCTGTACTTGAAAATCTGCTGCGAAGGCTGCATCTGCAAAATTGCACGACCTATCTTCGAAGTGGCAATGCGGTCTTCGACGCCGGTGCCACATCTGCCGATCAGCTTGAGTCTCTGATCTCTGATGCGCTTTTTGAAGCTGTCAAGTTTCGGGCCGATTGTTTCGTCCGAACTTCAGACGAGTTTACCGACGCCTATCTCGGTAATCCGCTTTCAGAGTTCGTCACCGACGCCGCGAAGATGTTGGTGATTTTTTTACCCCGAGCGGTACCCGCGGAGTTGTTCGCACGCTTCGACCCGCGCGACCTTGATCCGCACCACGTGGCACTCAGAGATCGCGCAATCTACCAATGGTGCCCAAACGGCGTGTCACAAAGCCCATCCGTGGTTGCCTTTCTTGAGCGGAACTTTGCCGTCAGTGCGACGGCGCGAAACTACAACACGGTGCAACGCCTGGTTGAGCTATTGGCAAAATGAGGGCGCGGGCGAACGCCGGTAGCCTCTCTAGGCGCGGACCAGGATGCTCATCGTGATTTAATACTCTCGGTAAGTTCGTTATATTATCCAAGGGCCCTCTAAGCTTTACTTCGTAATGTCATTACCATATGAAACCGCGGAGAGATCCAGGACCGAATAGGGCGTAGCCAAATTTCATCGATGCATATTCCAATGACACTCCGCCAAGTATCCCAGGCCCATATCGACCCTATTGATACGGTCATGCTTGATCAGCTGCTCCATGACTGGCCGCATGGAGCGCCTTCGCCATATTTGCTAGTCATTCCTGCTTTTAACGAGTCAGAGTCTCTACGCTATGTAGCCTCGCGATTGCCAAAGCGCATTTGTGGCGTGGCCCCAACCGTTCTACTAATTGACGACGGCTCTAGCGACGACACCGGCGCCGTAGGACGTGAATTGGGGATGTTCGTGTTGAGCTCCCCGATTAACCGTGGTCAGGGTGCATCCTTGAAGACGGGCTACCTCGCCGCGATTAAATTCGACTTTTCTACCGTCGGTATTGTGGACGCCGATGGACAATGGGATCCGGCAGATATTGAGACGATCATGAGGCCGGTGATTGAGGGGCGTGCCGAGATCGTGCAGGGATCTCGGCGCCTGGGTGAAACGCAGGTCGGAGACCCTGTGCGAGACCTAGGTGTTGTGTTTTTCGCTAAATTGATCTCTTGGGTGACCCGAATAAGGCTTACGGACACCTCAAGCGGAATTCGCGCGATGTCAGTGCAGCTTCTGGAAAACATCCGTCTTGAACAGCCACAGTATCAATCTTCGGAACTACTTATTTCGGCAGTATTCGCTGGCGGGCGCCTATTGGAGCTTCCCGTGGTTATGAAGCCAAGGTTCGCTGGGTCATCGAAGAAGGGCCACAACTTGAGATATGCATTCGCCTACACGAAGGTCGTACTGGGCACTTCGTGGCGGGAAATGCGCCTGCAGCGCCTCGAGCGGCGCGAAAAGACGAGGGCTCAAGTCATTAGGGCCGCGTAGGCATGAGCGAAAGCGCCACGGCGCCACGATATCGCTACTTAAGATTCATAGCGGTGCTGGCCTGCGTGTACCTGGCTGCCAACTTAATCCCGCTGCTCTTTCACCGAAGCGTCGTCATCGGCGACAATCTGATCCAAAACAACCCGCTGCGGTACCTTTCGGCCCAGATCCTCAAGACCGGGCATTTGCCAGGGTGGAATATCTTCTCCTGGTCGGGAACGCCTCTTCTCGCTGGTTTCAATGCCGGGACCTTTTATCCACTATCCGCGCTGTATCTAATCTTTCCGCCACTGGTCGCCCTTGGCGTACTCATCGCTGGAGTGCAACTGATATTCGCGACGGGTCTCTTCTGGCTGATGGACCACCTCAAGGTGGGCGAGATCCCTGCGGCAATTATCGCCGCAGTGGCGCCATTTTTAGGATATTTTGCCGCTCAAACCGTTCACCTCGACATGGTCGGCGGCATTGCCATGGTGCCCTTTATGCTGATCGCCGTTATTCGGCTTACGCGGGCTACCAGCGCTAAGCGATCCTTTGGGGCGGGGTTGGGTCTCGGGGTGAGCTATTCGCTAGTAATTTTGGCGGGGGCGCCCGAAGCTATGATTTACGAAGCCGCGTTCGTAGCGGTGTTCACCCTTCTAGAGCTGTTGCGCTCTCGGACGCCGCCTCACCGCGTCGTCCCGTTCGCCATCGCATTCGTGGTTACCGTGCTGCTTGTGCCCGCAGCACAGCTGTTGCCGGGCTTGGAATTCGTGGGGCTTTCCCAGCGAAGTCATCTGCCCGCAACGTTCGCCACGGCTGGCCCGTTATATCCGAACGCATTCATGGGACTGCTAACGCCTTTTCTCTTTGGGGGCCCGGGCGGCAATGCGGCCCAACCTGCGTATTTTGGTGCATTTGGGTTTGAAGAGATGCAGATCTTTGTGGGCATAGCGCCCTTGGTTCTCGCAGCCTACGCATTGATAGCGGTGGCATTCGGATCGCGACGGACCCGGGCCCGAGACGCCGTTCCGCTGTCTTCGCGCCGGATCCTCCAGGATCTGATCTTCGCCACGATCTTCTCCACGGTCGCGGCGCTCGGCTCTTTCACTCCCCTAGAGAGTCTCTTGCTTCACGTGCCTATCTATGACAAGCAGCGCCTTCCGGCGCGCAACATCTTCGCTTTGGAAATCACCGTAGTTGTCCTGGCGGCTTTCGGTTTTGAACGATTCTTGGCAACCCTCAAGCGTAGCCGAACGATTCTGATCACTTTGGGCTTGCTTGGCGCAGTGGCAGTGGTGCAAACCATTCTGCTAGCCGTTATTGGCCCATCGTTTACAATCTGGCTGGGCGGTACCTATCATCAAATCAACCATCTCGACGAGATCATTGCTTCAAGCGCTGTTGAAGTCGTGGTTATCGCCGCATTCGGACTTGTGGCCTTTTTGAGGCCCCGTCTCACCCGACGACACGCGATGTTGGCGGTTGTCGCGTTGGTCGGAGTGGACGTCGTCTCGTTCAACTACCAGTCCTACTACGGCAGCCTAGCTAAATCCTCGCTGGCCGTGGGCAAAGACCCTCAGCAGCTATATCTCGCGTCGCTCTTGCACAAGGTAGGCGGGCGGTTCG
>JAJYGZ010000255.1 GCA_021790495.1 Actinomycetes bacterium | reverse complement strand
GGTCGTAGTTGAAGACTTCGCCCTTGTCGTCGATCCCGATATTGCGATAACGCTCCTTCAACTTGGCTATGGCGTTTCTGGCGATGTCGAGGCTCTGGGCGGTTCTAACCACCGAGGCATTGTTGGTCATGGTCTCTTGAAGCTCGCTGCGCAGGACAGATACCTTCTCTGCGCCAGTGGAACCCTTGATGTTTTCGATGCGCGCCTTTACGGCGTCCTCGGCGCCTTTGGGAACTTCCGGATGTTCGATGTTCTTGACGTACTCGGCCATGGCACGGCCACCACGACGACCAAAGACAATAATGTCAAGGAGGGAGTTGGTTCCGAGGCGGTTGGCGCCGTGGACGGATACGCACGCGCACTCGCCCGCCGCATAGAGTCCGGGGAGCACTGTCTCGTGGGCGTCGACGATGACCTCTCCGTTGACGTTGGTCGGGATTCCCCCCATTGCGTAATGAGCGGTGGGTTGAATCGGAATCGGCTGCGTTTTTGGTTCGATGCCGAGGTAGGTTCTTGCGAAGTCGGTAATGTCGGGGAGCTTCGCATCGATCTGTTCGGGCGGCAGGTGGGTTAGGTCGAGGTATACGTAGTCTTTATCGGGACCGGCACCACGTCCTTGGAGGATCTCGGCGTGGATAGCCCGAGAGACCATATCGCGCGGAGCAAGATCTTTCACGGTCGGGGCGACTCGCTCCATAAACCTTTCCCCTAGGCCGTTGCGAAGTATTCCGCCTTCGCCGCGGGCGGCTTCAGATAGCAATATTCCCATGCCGTAGATGCCGGTTGGATGGAACTGGTAGAACTCGAGGTCTTCCATCGGGATTTCGCGGTGGTAGAGCAGGCCCGGGCCGTCGCCGGTCAAGGTGTGCGCGTTGGATGAAATCCTGAACATCTTACCGTAGCCGCCGGTGGCAAAGAGGATCCCTTTGGTGACAAAGACGTGAAGGTCTCCCGACGCGAGCTCGTATGCAACGACTGCGGCCACGCGGCGGATCCCGGACGTATCGTCAAAAATTATGTCAAAGACCTGGAATTCGTTGAAGAAGTTTACGTCATTTGCGACGCACTGCTGGTACAGGGTTTGCAGGATCATGTGTCCGGTTCTGTCTGCGGCGTAGCACGCTCGCCGAACCGGAGCTTCACCGTGGTTGCGCGTGTGTCCACCGAAGCGCCGCTGGTCTATGCGCCCCTCGGGTGTCCTGGAGAAGGGCATGCCAAAGTGTTCAAGGTCGATTACGGCGTCGATTGCCTCGCGGCACATGATGTCGATCGCCTCTTGATCGCCGAGGTAGTCCCCGCCTTTGACGGTGTCGAAGGCATGCCACTCCCAGTAGTCTTCTTCGACGTTCGAAAGGGCGGCGCACATACCGCCTTGTGCAGCACCTGTGTGTGAGCGCGTCGGGTAGAGCTTGGTAATTACGGCAGTCTTTGCCTTGCCGGCTAATTCGATTGCCGCTCGCATTCCTGCACCGCCCGCGCCAACGATAACCGCGTCGTAACTGTGGTAATGGACTTTCACGCTTCATAGCTTTGCACGAAATGCGTCGGATGTGAAATCTTGCGCTGAAGTCCTCCTTCCTAGAGGCCTCGGCAATATCGAACTCCGTCTCGGCGGCTATCGCCGTATGAGGTCGATGTCTTAGCATTGGCGGCGAGTTGGCCTATCGTTGTATCTATGAGCCAAGAAATTACGACGTTAGGTGCGTTGAAGAGATCCGGATGGTGCTCGACTTCTGTCAGGACTGAGATTCGCAAAAATGCGATCGGCAAGATACGCCGCGGAGAGCCACTCATCGAAGGAATTCATGGCTATGACTCCACGGTGCTTCCGCAGCTCGAGACCGCGCTGCTCGCGGGGCACGACATCATTTTGCTGGGAGAGCGCGGCCAGGGCAAGTCGCGTATCATACGCTCTCTGGTCGGTTTGCTCGACGAGTGGATGCCGATCGTGGCTGGCTCGGAAATCAACGACGACCCGCTGTCTCCCGTCTCTGCTTTCGCCAAGGCTCTAATTGGGGAAATGGGTGACCAAACGCCCGTCTCGTTTGTGCACCGGAGCCAGCGTTTCGGTGAGAAGCTCGCGACGCCGGACACGTCGATGGCAGATCTGATCGGCGAGGTCGACCCGATCAAGGTGGCCGAGGGTAGGTACTTGGCCGATGAACTCACCATGCATTTTGGCCTTGTCCCTCGAACCAATCGCGGCATCTTTGCGATTAATGAATTGCCGGATTTGGCGGAACGGATTCAGGTCGGCCTTTTGTCGATTCTCGAGGAGCGAGATGTGCAAATCCGCGGTTACCGAATTGCTTTGCCGCTTGACGTGATGCTTATTGCGTCCGCGAACCCGGAAGATTACACCAATCGCGGAAGGCTGATTACCCCGCTGAAGGACAGGTTTGGATCGCAGATCCGCACCCACTACCCACTCACGGCCGAAATTGAACTGGAGATCGTTGACCAGGAGGCCTTTAGAGCGCCGACTTCGGACATCGAGGTCTATTTCCCGGAGTACCTCCGGGCTACGATCGCTTCCACCTCTGCGCTCGCACGAACTTCTCCGGCGATCAACCAGCGTTCGGGAGTGTCTGTCAGGACGACGGTAGCGAACTACGAAGCTCTTGAGGCGGCGGCGATTCGGCGGTCGCTGTTATCTGGCGCCGCTCTGGCGGTAGTGCGTCCCAGCGACTTTTGGGTGCTTGCGTCTTCCATGGCTGGCAAGATCGAATTAGATACTGTTGAAGAGACAGACGAGGTTGCGGTGATCCAGAAACTCGTCGCGAAGTCGATTCTGGAGGTCTTTCGAAGCCGGATATCCTTGGACGAGCTTCGTGGCTTGGTCAGCATTTTCGAGGACGGATTTGAAGTAACCGTCGGTGACGACGTATCGGATGAGGCGCTAGGCAAGATTTTGGAGACCCTGCCTGAGGTTCAAGCCGTGGTCAAGCGCTTGGAGGCCCGGCCGGAGCTTCCCGCCGCACTTTCCGCTCTGGAGTTCTTGCTCGAAGGCTTGCATCTTGCAAAACGACTCAATAAATACCAGGGCGAATATGGGGCTATATACGCGAAGAGAAATCGATGAGACGCGCCGGAAACTGGCGGAGCGTAAGTTACGGTCGCTGGGATGGAAGCCAGGACTTCAACCTTGATGCGGACGAGATCTTTTCCGAAATTTCTGAGTCCCTTTTGTATCACGGAGACCCCGCCGCGGCGCTGCGCGAACTTCTTGCCAAGGGAGTTCGGCGGCATGACGGGGAGGATATCCTTGGTCTGCGCGAGGTTCTTTCGCGTCTCAAAGATCGACGCGAGGAGATTTTGGCGCGCTACGATCCCAGCGGCAGAACCCGCGAGCTCGACAGCGCGCTTCGCGAGATCCTCGCCCAAGAACGCCGATCACTTGACAAGTATCTCGATGACGCTTCAGGTTCTGGAGATCAGGATCGAATTCATGCCGCTGAAGAGCTGTTTCTCGATCGCCAGCTTGAGCTAGATGCACTTGGCCCATCGGTGTCGTCCAAGTTGGCCGGCTTGAGTCAGTATGGGTTCGTCTCACCCGAAGCAAAGGCCCGATTCGACGAGCTGATCGAGTCTGTGCGCGATGAGCTGTCGAGGTCATTCTTCGATTCCGCCAAAGAGTCGCTTTCGAAGATGACGCCACGCGATGTCGCCGCTACTCGCGAGATGCTCTCGGAGCTAAATGCCCTAATTGCCTCGCATGGCCGAGGAGAGGATACCAATGCTGCGTTCGAGGAGTTCATGTCTAAGTATTCGGGGGTCTTTCCTCCCGGGATTTCGAATACCGCAGAGCTCATCGAGCACTTGGTAGCTCAAATGGCGGCTGCGTCGCTGGCGTTCGGCGCGCTATCTGCGGCCCAGCAAGCCGAGTTGGCGTCGTTGGCTGGGGCAGCGTTTTCCGACCTCGACCTTTCTTGGCAAATGAATCAGCTGATGGGCTCGCTTTCGTCGATGCTGGACCTCAACGCCATCTCGCAAATGGGGTTTAGAGGCAATGGCCCGATGAGTGTTGCCGAGGCGCGGGACGCGCTCGGTCAACTCGCGGACTTGGAGTCCGCGGAGAGCGTTCTTCGCTCGGTAACCTCGCCGGGGGACCTCTCGCACCTCGACTTCGATCAGATTCGTGAATCCTTGGGGGAGCAGGCGTCAAACTCCCTCAAGCGCCTAGCCGAGGTTGCGCGCCAGCTCGAAGAAGCCGGACTTATTTCCACAACTGAGGATCGTCTCGAACTAAGTGCGCGCGGCCTGCGCAAGATCGGCGAGAAGATGCTTGGCGACGTCTTTAGCCAGCTCGACGAAGGAAAGTTCGGCTCGCACGAGTGGCACCGTTCGGGCGTCGGGATTGACAAGGATTTTGAGACCAAGGCATATGAATTCGGCGACCCGCTGAATCTTTCCATCCAGAACACGCTGCGCAACACCATCGTCCGCCAGGGTGGCGGTTTGCCGCTTAAGATCAAGGTGGAAGACTTCGAAATCGAGACCAACGAGGTCTTGCTTGCCGCTTCCACAGTGCTTTGCCTCGACCTTTCGCTATCGATGCCTTTGAGGGACAATTTTTTGTCTGCCAAGAAGGTCGCTGTTGCCCTGCATTCGCTAATTTCAACGCGATATCCGAAGGACTATTTGGCGATAGTGGGCTTTTCCGAGGTGGCACACGAAATCAAGGCAAAGGACCTTCCGAGCGTTTCGTGGGACTATGTGTACGGTACCAATATGGAAGATGCCCTGCGGCGATCGAGAAAATTGCTCTCGGGACGGCCCGGAAAGCACCAGATTTTGATGATTACCGACGGCGAGCCCACGGCGCACATCTTGAGTGACGGTCAGCCGTTCTTCAGCTATCCCCCCGCGCCGGAGACGATCGCCGCGACGCTGCGTGAAGTCAAGAGATGTACGCGCGCGGGTATCGTCATCAACACATTCGTGTTGGACGCAAATGACTACCTTCGTGATTTCATGACGCGGCTCGCCGAGATAAACCGAGGGCGCGTCTTTTACACCGATCCCCAGAGCCTGGGGCGCTACGTTCTCGTCGACTTCCTCGAAGGTCACCGCGTTTGAAGTTTGGTTCCGCATAGCGGTTGCTGGGACTCAAGTGCGATTCGCGGTAGTGGCGACAGTTGATACCTTGAGTTTGAGTATGTGATGACGTGCAACTGGTCGGAAAAGAAATTTAGTTTGGAATTGAACGAACGCCGATTCCAGTTAGCTAAGATCACAGACAGTTCGCCGTCTGCCGGTGGAAATGTCTCCGTCGACGTGGAGCGACGTTCGGGTGAGCGAAGTTTGAACCTTTGGGGGAAGGAGACTGGCTGTGACCATCGTCGGGCAAGATCTCTCCATAGCCATGGAGAACTGGCACGAGAAAGCTCGCTGCAAGGGGTGGGATCCCGACATCTTTTATCCGGACCGCGGCGTCCCGTCTGCGTCAGCTAAGGCGATTTGCAAGGAGTGTCAGGTGCAGGCGGATTGTCTTGAGTACGCGCTAACGCGTGACGAAAGATTTGGAATTTGGGGTGGTCTTTCTGAGCGGGAAAGACGAAAGATGTATCGCGAGCGACAGCGAGGAATTGTCTATGCGCGGGGCCATTTTTCCTAATCGATTTTAAAAATCACCGCGGCTCCTTCATTGGATCGGCTTGGCCTCAAATGCATCTCGACAAATAAGCAAAGGACTCTTTAGGCGGTATCAGACCCTATTTTCGGTTGGCGGTGGCGTACCTCATACCATATCGAGGGCCCTCTTCTCGGATCCGCTCGTGGTCTCTGACAACGCAACCGTGGGCGGTCGCGGCATCGTATCGGCGGTGATGATTAAGATTCGCCCCTGGACGGCGTCGTCGCAGAAAATGGAGCGATCTTCGGACTCGAGGGCCGCTATTTGCCCAAAGCGATGAGCGGTGTTTATCTTCCGAATGTGCCGACCTTCCCAGCGAGGCGGTCGCAATCTGGGTCCGAAAGTCAGGAATTTACTATGCTTCACGGGACGTCTGATGGGCCTCGCCCGTGACGTTTCGCTGACCAGACGTTGGGCTAAAGTACGGTTATCCCCTCGCGTATGGGCTGGGGCAGGCGGTGAGAATTTAATTGAAGATTCGGTCGGCCTTGCTGGTCGCGCTGATCGCGGGAGTACTGTCATCTTGCGGAAGCGCTACTTCATCACTTGGATCCTCGGCCTCGCAACGGTCTCAGAGTCCGTCGTCCGTAGCTAAAAGCGCTAAAGCGCCGGGGACGTCGTTGTCAAGTTCGGCTTCCCGGAAGCCAGCTCAACTCTTCAGTTGCGCCCCCTATAGCGCAGCGAATTGGTCGAGCATTGGTCCCACAACGATGTCGCTTTCAAAATCTGGCATTATCGCCACGATTACTGGCGCGCCCGGCAATTTTGAAGGAGTTCCAGACATGTCGAACGCGACGCTTCGAATTTCCCAAAGACCCAATACGCGCGACGTGATCCTCCACTTTCCGAGCAAATACCAGCCAGCCCCGCTGCTCCCGAATGGTACGGTATTTTTCTCTGGCCTATTGCCAGTCGCTGTTTCTGGCGGGGCCGGTGGAATCTCGCCACAGTACCTAAGTTATCCATTATGCGTGGCCACCTTC
>JAJYGZ010000141.1 GCA_021790495.1 Actinomycetes bacterium | reverse complement strand
ATTAGCGACGCTGGCGTCGAGTTCGTTCGAAATGATCTACATCGACCCACCATTTAATACCGGCAAGGACCAAGTTCGTCGGGCAATGCGGACCACCGCCGACAAGGCGGGAGACAGAGTGGGGTTCTCCGGCAGACGGTACTTGACCGAGGTAACGTCGTCGCTCAGCTACGGGGACGCCTTTGGGGATTACGTCGCGTTCCTGGAACCGCGAATTCTCGAAGCGCGCCGCCTGCTAAGCCGATCTGGAACCTTCTACCTCCATCTTGACTACCGCGAGGTGCACTACGCAAAAGTGCTAGCCGACGAGATCTTCGGCCGCATCAATTTTCTCAACGAGATCATCTGGGCCTACGACTACGGCGCGCGGGCGCGGCGTAAATGGCCGGCAAAGCACGACAACATCCTGGTGTACGCCAAGGATATCGACAGCTACCACTTCGACGCGACTCAAGTCGACCGAGAGCCCTATATGGCTCCAGGATTAGTCACCAAGGAAAAGGCTGCGCTAGGCAAATTGCCTACCGACGTCTGGTGGCACACCATCGTTTCGCCGACAGGCCAGGAAAAGACCGGATACCCGACGCAAAAGCCGGTGGCCATTCTGCGTCGTATGATAACGGCGTCAACGCACCCGGGAGATTCGGTGCTGGACTTCTTCGCGGGCAGCGGCACCACCGGCGCAGCAGCCAAGGAGCTCGGCCGCCGCTTCGTCCTCATCGACCAGAGTGAAGACTCCTTCACGGTTATGCAAAAACGGCTCGGAAGCGACGGGGTCTGTTACGAGGATCTCACCACTCCCCGCTAACATTCCGGCACCCATCCCAGAGCTTGGCGGCCCACCCGGGCGCAATGCGAGCGGGCGAATTCGCTTCTCAGTCGGAGGGCAGCACCATCGGCTGCGAGGTCTCGTACCCCCCGGCCGTGGCAATAGCCAAGGCGCCAGCAAGCTGGGTTGGCGACAATTTACCCGTTACAATTTCCGCCCCGGGAGGATCAAACAGTGGCAGGCAAGCCATATCCTGCCAAAGAAGGGCATCGAAGCTCCCAAACGTCTTTGCGGCGGCGATCGGGTATATCTGCTGGGCGCCCTGGGCGAGGATTTGAGACGGATCGGGCACGAAGTCACCCGAGATATTTGCCGAGGGCAACTCGCCACTAACGAAACTTTGCCCAATCGCTCCAGGGTCGCCGCTCATATCTACGCTTCGTAGCGCCAAGGTGTAACTTCCTTGGCTAAGCGCCTCCGAAAGCGCCGCCGCTCCGACGACCGGAACCGGCGCGACATCTAGGCCAGCGTAGCGAAGCTGGGCGGCGATGAGGGCGGCGGCGCTCTTGGCGGTTGGATCGGTGGAGTCGAAAACCAAAGTAACCACCAGCGCGCCGCCCACCGGTTCAAGGTATCCCCCTGCGGAAAACGACAGGCCCGCGATAAAAAAGTCTCGCTGCGATAGTGCGAAGTTGCCGGCATAATAGCCACCCTGGTTGTCTTCATAGCCAGCTTGAGACTGTGCATAAAGGTTGCTTCCGGGCGGGTAGAACCGACTATCGGCTAGCACGCTCTTGGAATAGAGATTCTGATAGAGCTGAGTCCGATCGATGGCCAACGCGACGCCCCTGCGAAACGCCACGGACGTCTGAGAAAGGTTGAATACCAGTTGATAAAGCTTTGGAGAATGAACCAGCACCGAGCCATTCGCCGGGGCATCCAAGGCCTGTGCCGCCGAAATTGAGGGAGAAGACGCCCCAACCGAAGCAACCGAGCCGCCAGCCACGAAGTCGACGCTGGCAAAGTCGGATCCAGAGCCCGGAAGCGCGCTAAGGACGACTTCGTCGCTCTGATAACGCGTAACTGCATAACCGCCGGTGGTGGGAAATCCTGTTTTGCCAAGCGACATCGCGGCGACAAAGCCGTTCTGCTGCATGTATCGCGCCGACAGTATCGGGCTAAAGAGCGACCTCCAGTTGGCGTCGGACTTTGAAAACTTCACCGTCGCCTCGCTCCCGTTGGCATTAGATTCCACCGAAGAGACGTCTTTGTAGCGGTTCGGGTCCAGTAGCAGCTTCAGAAAAGAGGGGGTATCGCCCGCCAAGCCTGAGCGCTGCGACTCCCAGGTATAGATCAGATCAAGCGCCGAAAGAGGATGGCCATCACTCCAGGTGGCCGAAGGATTTATCTTGTAGACCACCACCTGGGGATCCACCGAAACAACTTCAGCCGAACTAAAGTACCGGGTGTCCAGAGCAAAATTCCCAAGCTGATTGAGATAGAACGCCCGAGGAAGAATCAAAGCGCCGATCTGGCGCGAGACTGCGCCAGAACCTGCTTGAAGGGCTCCGTTCAGATTTGGCGGGATGGCACCGACGCGCACGATCAATGCGCCCGGTGGACTCGGCGTCCCCGACGACCCACATGCTGCGAGCAAAAATCCCAAGGCTCCCAAGGCCGCAAGTAAAAGCCTCCCCGCCTTGGTTGGAAACCGCCGCCTCAGCATCGGCCGCCTAGGCCAAGGCGCCGCTTATCCGGCGCCGCGATCGGTTTGGATTCCAGCAAGTCAAAGGCGCAGCGATAGGGCTACCGCCGAGAGAATAAAGACAGCGGCCAGAAGCACGGTCATACGGTCAAGATTGCGCTCGGCAACGGTCGACCCCGCAGCAGTCGCACCGACGCTGCCGCCCAACATGTCCGAGAGACCCCCGCCTTTGCCCGAGTGCAAAAGGATCAAGAGAATCAGCGCCAGCGAACTGGCCACTTCCAAGATCACAAGAATAATAGTGAGCACGGCTCCCCTTGTAAATTTCTAGGCTCAGGCGCGAATGATGCGCGAAAAAGCTTCGGCATCCAAACTAGCACCGCCCACCAGCAGCCCGTCCACTCCATCGGCCTCAAGCAGGTCATGCGCCGTAACCGGCGTTACCGAACCCCCATACTGAATACGCACCCTCTCGGCGACATCTCCGCCATAAAGTCGGGCAAGCTCCTCGCGGATTAGCTGCGCGCCGCTTGTGGCGTCTTCGGGTGTAGCCACCAACCCGGTTCCTATCGCCCAAATCGGTTCATAGGCGACAACTATCGTCGCGACGACTTCTGCGCTCAGGTCTGCCACCGCAAGCCTGACTTGACGCATCAGTACGTCGTCGGTCTCTCCAGCCTCGCGCTCCTCTGCAGTCTCGCCGACACAGAGGATCGGCGTCATCTGCTCCGCAAGAATCGCCTTGGTCTTGAGCGCGACAACTTCGTCGGTCTCGCCAAATATTCGGCGCCGCTCGGAGTGTCCGACGATCACATACTTGACGTTGAGCTTGGAGAGCATTTGGGCGGATACTTCGCCCGTGTATGCCCCAGAGGGTGCAAAATAGCAGTTCTGAGCGCCCAGGCTGAAGTGCATCCGATCGCTCTCAATCAGCAGCTGAATCGGGCGCAGTGAGGTCGCCGGGGGATGAATGCTGATTTCGGCAAAGCCGTAGTCGACATCGCGAAGGCCGAAGTAGAGCTTCTGAACCAGCTGGATGGCTTCGAGATGATTCAGGTTCATCTTCCAGTTCCCGCTGATCAGCCGATATCTTCCTGTACGCGGATTTGGCTTTAGCTCTAATACCTTCTTAGCGGCCACTTCGTCTCCTCATCTGGAACCAACACGGTGCGCCGACTCCAATATAAACCGCTCGGTCCAGGCGCCAGAGCTAGCTACTTGACGCGCGGCGCATCCCGAAGGGCGGCCAATCCCGGCAGGTCGCCTTTTTCGAGCAGCTCGAGAGAAGCGCCCCCACCGGTGGAGAGGTGGCTTATCTCGCTCGAAAGGCCGGCTTCGTCGATCGCGGCCGCAGAGTCTCCTCCCCCGACAACGCTAAATGCGTCCGAATCCGCCACCGCGCGCGCGATCGAAAAGGTCCCTTCGCTAAAGCGCTGATCCTCGAAAACGCCCATAGGTCCATTCCAAAGTATCGTTTTTGCTCCGGCAATGGCACCCTGGAATAGGGCGATGGTCTCGGGTCCAATGTCGAGGCCACGATAGCCGTCGGGCACATCCCCGCCTTGGACCAGTGCCTCGGCCCCGATAACGCCGCGTCCGAAGCGCTCAGAGCTCGCCAGTATCTTCGAATCGACCGGCACCAGCACCGAGGCTCCTGAGTCGAGGATGCGGCGGCAAGATTCAATGCGATCCGGCTCAAAAAGGGAGTCTCCCACCCGATGGCCCTGGGCGGCCATGAAGGTATATGCCATCGCCCCGCCGATCAGCAGCTTGTCGACCTTGCTGACCATGGCTTCGAGCAAGGCAAGTTTGTCAGAGACCTTGGCTCCGCCGATAATCGCCACGAAGGGCCGCTTGGGATCTTCAAGCAGGCCGGCCAGGACTTCAAACTCCCGCGCGAGAAGGCGACCTGCTGCCGAGGGCAAAAAGCGCGGCGGCCCGACGATAGATGCGTGCGCGCGATGCGAAGCGCCAAAGGCGTCATCGACATAGGCATCCTGGCCAGCAATGAGCTCTTGGACAAAGCCCGGGTCGTTTCCCTCTTCCCCTGGATTGAAGCGCAAATTCTCCATCACCGAGACCGAGGGGTACTTTGCTTGAATGTACTGGCGCACCGGGGCCATCGAGTACTTTGCCTGCGCCTTGCCCTTGGGGCGCCCTATGTGCGAACAGAGCGTTACCTTCGCCCCTTGCTCAAGAAGCCACTCCACGGTCGGCAGCGACGCGCGGATGCGAAAGTCATCGGCAATGGTGACGTTTCCATGCTCGTCATACCTGAGGGGCACATTCAAGTCCGAACGAACCAGGACGTTCTTGTTCTTGAGATCGCCAAGGTCTTCAAGTACGGGAATATTCATCGGTGCCTCACATGGTCTGCAATTTATTGGCATAAAAACACTGGCAATGGCGCAAGGTCGGCATCCAAAATGTAAGAGAGGCGGCCCTATTCGCTCAAAAATCGGGAGCGTGATATCGCGCTAGAGAGAGGACCCGATCAAAGTGGCGAGGTCCACCAAGCGGCTCGAATAGCCCCACTCGTTGTCGTACCATCCGAACACCTTGGCTAGAGTCGTTCCATTTTCAAGGTCCATGGCCATAGTCATCGCCGAATCGAAGGTGCACGACGCCGGGGAACCGACAATGTCCGAGGAGACCAACGGCTCGTCCGAATAGACCAGCACCTTCGAAAGCGGCCCCGAGGAGGCCGCCGCGGCGAAAGCCAGGTTGATATCCTCTTTGGTGAATTTGCCCTTTAGGACCACAGTGGCATCGGTAATCGACCCATCTGGCACCGGGACCCGAAGAGATGTGCCGTCGAGGCGTCCGGCCATGGCTTTGAGCACCAGCGCCGTCGCCTTGGCGGCTCCGGTGCTCGAGGGCACGATATTCACCGCGGCGGCGCGAGCCCGACGGGGATCCTTGTGAGCCAAGTCGAGCAGATTCTGATCGTTGGTATAAGCGTGCACGGTGCTCATCAGGCCCTTATGGACCGAGAATGCGTCGTCAAGAACTTTGATCATGGGAACAAAGCAGTTGGTCGTACACGAAGCGGCCGAGACGACATGCTGAGTCGCAGCATCGTAGCTGTCGTCATTGACTCCCACAACGAACGTGGCGTCCACGTTCGCGCCGGGAGCGGAGATAATAACTTTCTTGGCGCCAGCCTCGATATGTGTCGCGGCCTTGGCTCCGTCGGTAAAGATGCCGGTACTCTCGATGACCACGTCACATCCGAGTTCTCCCCACGCAAGAGCCTTGGGATCACGCTCAGCGAACACGCGAATTAGCTGATCGCCGACGATAATTCCCTCGCCGGTCACCTTGACTTCGGATCCCAGGCGCCCGTGGGTTGAATCGTACTTGAGAAGATGGGCATTGGTCTCGGGGGACGTCAAGTCGTTGACTGCGACAACTTCAATATCGGCGCCCTGGGCACGCGCGGCGCGGAAGAAGTTCCGTCCAATCCGGC
Source organism: Actinomycetes bacterium (assembly GCA_021790495.1). Classification (GTDB taxonomy): domain Bacteria; phylum Actinomycetota; class Acidimicrobiia; order Acidimicrobiales; family Acidimicrobiaceae; genus Acidithrix. The sequence continues at coordinate 690 of JAJYGZ010000141.1, read as the reverse complement.
CAAAACCGTTAATTCCCACTCGCAGCGTCACAACAACCTCCGATAGCCAACGGCATGCCCATCGCAAAATCGTTAATTCCCACTTTGAGCCGAAACAAAGTGAGTGCAATACTACCCGCATTGCCTCGTTACTTCATTATCAAGCGGCGCAATTCACACCAACGAGGGATATCACGTTAGAGTCGAGCGGGGCTAGGCGTCAAACTACCACTGACATCAAGGCCTTAGCGAGCAACGCAGTATCATGGGCGCGGCCATCTGGTCCGGCCAATTCGCCCTTTGTCCAAAGGCACGAAGCCACACGATCCCTCTGCATGCCAATTTCGATCGAGGTGTCGTCGAAGAGGACGACGTCTAGGAGTATTCCCAGTTCCGCGAGGCTCTCGACGTGCCTGGTAAGAGCCATTCCCTCAGATTCGCCGATCTCATTCGCCAAATTGGCCACCAAGACTTTAACGCCCTGGGCACGCTCAAGAGCAGTACGAATGGCAGGTATCTTGCAAACGGCAAGAATACTTGTGAATAGCGATCCCGGTCCGAAGGTAATCGTTGTCGCGGATGCAATCGCCTCGAGCACCGCCTCGTCGACGCGGGGGGCCTCGGGTTCTATTCTCATTTCGAGTATTCCCGGTGTCTTGGCCAGATCGACCTGTCCCGATATCTCCTTGGTTCGCGACGATCCGATCAAGG
>JAJYGZ010000300.1 GCA_021790495.1 Actinomycetes bacterium | reverse complement strand
CGTTCCGGGCACCCGTGGCGCGAATGTGGTTGTCCTCGGCGCGGGCATCTCGGGTACCAACGCGGCGGTGATTGCCCGGGGAATGGGCGCTGCCGTGACGATTCTCGATATCGATATCGACAAGCTGCGCTCGCTGGACAGAACCTTCGGATCGGACTTGCGAACCATCGTTTCTAACCGAACCGAGTTGGAACATGCAATATGCGATGCGGACTTGGTTGTCGGTGCTGTTCTCTTGGCTGGAGCCAGGGCCCCCAAGTTGGTCAGCGACGAGCTGGTCGCGCAGATGAAGCCCGGCGCGGTTCTGGTAGATATTGCCATCGACCAGGGAGGGTGTTTCGAGTCCTCGCGCCCCACTACCCATGACGATCCGGTGTTTGGCGTCGCCGACGCGCTGTTTTACTGCGTCGCCAATATGCCCGGCGCGGTTCCGCGCACCTCCACTTACGCGCTTACGAACGCGACGCTTCCCTTTGTTCTCGACATCGCCCGAAGGGGTTGGAAAGACGCGATGCGGCGCAATCCGGCGTTGGCCAGGGGCCTCAACACCCATGACGGTGCGCTTACCTGCTTGCCGGTTGGCGAGGCGCATGGCATCGAGGTCGCCGACATGCAATCTATTTTGGCCTAAGACTGCGTTGAAGTGCATTCTCGGTCGATGCTTCACCAACAACGGCTCCCGTGGTTCCCGGTGGGCTCACTGGTGAAGATGGCTGCGCCGAGTCGATTGGAACTGCGATCGAGCGGTGAGGGCGTCGCCGGCGCTTCACGTCGGGAAAATCCGTCGCAATGAGACAGGTGCTCGTGCATGGAGATCTCGGGAAATACCGCGCGTCAAGTACCGCTCTGAAATGGGTACGCACCAGTGTCATGGCGTAGCGGCGAAGGCGCCGGGCACTGGTTGGGCCGCAGGGGTGGTTTGGGCAGCCAGCCTCCCTTTGCCCGGCGCCTTCGCCCGTATGCGTTTTTGTTCGTCGCCTTCAATCTGCGGTGCTCGGTAACATCGTTATCGCCGCTGGTGCCGACGATTGAACGGCAGTTGAATCTCAGCGCCTTCGCCCTTGGCGCGCTTAGCGCGCTTCCGTTGGCGTGCATGGCATTGTTCGCCCCAAGTGCCGCGAAGCTGCTAAGGGTGCTCAAGCCTACCTACACCGTTGGCGCTGGACTGAGCCTCATCGCTGTTGCCACCAGCGCACGGGTGTTTGCCGGGAGCGTGACGGTGCTTTTTCTCACCAGCTTCGTAGCTGGTATCGGTATCGCCATCTTGAACTCAGTGTTGCCCGAAATCATCCATGTGACTTTCCCGGGGAAAAGCGAGATACCGATTGCCGTCTATGTCTTTGCGATCGACATTGGCGCCTCGGCTCCGCCAGCGCTGAGCATCCCGCTTTCGCACACTCGCATCGGTTGGACCGGGTCCTTGGCGATCTGGGGACTTACTGCGGGCGTCGCGCTGGTTCTATGGATGGTTTCGAGTTCTTCGAAACCTGATGTCTCCCCAGAGGCTCCGGATCCCGCGCACATCGACGAGCCGCGTCACCCGATACCTGGGAGTCCCAAGACCAAATCGGCCCCGGGGTCGCTATGGCGCGATCCCCGGGTCATTTGGGCCTGCACCTACATGACTCTGCAAGCATGTATCTTCTACGCCTTGCTGTCGTGGCTTCCGGCAGAATACGCAAGCCATGGCGTTGGTCCAAGCGAATCCGGCCTGTTGCTGGCGGTCTTCAACTGCGTCGAAATTGGCTCGATCATCCTTCCGGTAATAGCGCGGCGCCGCATCGACCGCCGGCCCTACCTTTTCGTTTCCGCCACAGCGACGTTGGTTGGGTTGCTCGGCTTGGCGACGGTCCCTACGTTTGCTCCGTGGCTGACAGTCTCGCTTTTGGGTTTCGGGGTTGGAGCGATGTTTCCCCTGGGAATGATTGTTATTGTCGATTACGGGAGTGTCACTAATAGAGTGGCCGAGTTGGCTGGCATGGCGTTTCTAGTCTCCTATGGTTTTGCCGCGTTGAGCCCGTTGGCCATCGGAGGATTGCGAGACGCCACCGGCGGCTTTGGCGCGGGTAACATCGCCTTGATCGTGACGACTCTGGCTCTCGGATTGGCAATCCAAAGGCTGGTCCCACCCGGCGCACTCCAAGGTCGATCGCAACTGCTCCCAGGCCCGTCCTGAGGCAATCGTGAAGCTGAGTTGTTGGGCACGCTTGGATGTCCCGGCGCGCGACGATCTCGTTGTGCAGTTTATTTGCGCTGCGCTAGCTGCGGGCGAGAAGTGCACCTGTGTGGTCGACAGTTGTGCGCCCGATTACGTGCTTCGGTTGCTTGATGTGGCGTCAGATGTCTCGGACTGCTGCGAGATGCACCAACTCGAAGTGCTACGTGTTCCGAAGACACTTATCTGAAGGACGGGCGCTTTCTTCCAGAGCAAATGCTCGAGTTTTCGGAACGTACCAGTCGAGTGCTGCGACGGGAGCATAGTGAGGCGATTATTCACAATATCGGCGAGATGAGTTGGGCACACCGGGATCCCTCAAAGATCCCCGAGTTGATCAACTATGAAAGCAGGTTGAACTCGATCATGGCCGCATATCCCCAGTTGGGCCTCTGCCTTTATGACGCTAAAAAGTGCGGGGGCGACATGATCATGTCGGTGCTAAAAACGCACCCGAGAGTGATGCTCGGTGGAACCGTATTCGACAACCCCTACTTTGTGCTTCCTTCAGAGCTTCGAAACAATGTCGAATCCCTCGGATAGGTCGGCTAGGCCCTCGGGCTTGGGCCAGGTCGCGGAGGGAGCCACGGAAAGGTTGGGGTTGGGATGGCGGAGCGCGGGGAACCTTGGCAAATCCGACCGCTCAAATTTGAATGTTCACAAGCGAATTTCCGAGGTCAACAGTACGGAAAAGATCGGCTATTTAGGCAAAGGAGCGGCTTGAAGCAAGTCCCGATGAATGAGTGGGCGATGCCTTAGCTCGGACGTCGTTTGCCCCGTGCTGTTTCGGCCGCAGATCCGTGGAGATTGAGACGTCTTGGGACTTTTTGCCCTACAACGCCAGCATAGCTAAGACTAGGTATGGTAAGGTTAGCATAGCCTAGATAGAGGCTTGAGAATCCATGGGGGGATTATGAAAGTAAAGGACACTGAGCTGCTCCTGCCTACGAGCATGGTCGGGAACTATCCGAATCCAAGGTGGTGGGATGCTGAATGGGCACGTCGCTTCGAGGGCAACCAGGAGCCTCCGGACTCCATGAATAGGGAGTCGCTTGAGGACGTTGTCGCTGCCGTTGCGCTCGACCAGGAAATTGCCGGCCTCGACATTATTTCGGACGGCAGGGTGCATGGAGACAACTATGCGGATACCGCCGTTTACTACTACTTGAAGCGCCTTGGCTACGACCTTAAAGGTGGGCACCTGGGGTTTCCGATTTATAGTCGCCTTCATGCGGGCACGGTCGTCCAGGAGATACGTCGCCACGGCGCCCTGATGGTCGAACAAGCAAAGGCACTTCGGCGGGCGACGAATAAGCCAACCAAGATCCAGTACACCGGGGTACAGGTCCTTGCCCAGTGCAGCAATGACCTCCATTACAAGAACGGCCGTGATCGCGCACTCGCGATAGCCAAGGCGATGAACGAGGACATCCTCGAGGTTGATGGACTCGGAATCGACTATATCCAGCTTGACGAGTTTACCTGGCCCTACTTTTACGAGGATTGGGCGATTGAAGCCTTCAATGCCGCGGTAGAAGGTGTAAAGCACGCCAAGATCATCGTGCACGTTTGCTGGGGCAACTGGGGCGGCACGCCCGCGTACTACCCCGACGGATCGGCCGAGGCTGGCGAGATTTTCGATCTCACCAAGCGTGCCGAGAAGCCCGACGCTCCTTCGGCGACGCGCTCGATAATCCCTAAGGCCTACGAGTCCAAGGCAAATATCATCAACCTGGAGAGCTGTGGTCGCCGAGACGACGACCTATCTGGCCTTGATGCCTTCAAGGAGTTTCCGCTCCCTGAGAATGTCGACTTTTGGGCTGGAGTGATCGACGTGAAGAGCACGATCACCGAGACGGCCGAGCAAGTCGCATCGCGGATCCGGCGCCTGGCTGAAGTCATCCCAGCCGAGCGGCTTGGCCTGACGACGGACTGCGGCCTTATCCTGCTCCAGCGCTACATCGCTAAAGAGAAGCTCTACGCAATGGTCGAGGGTGCCAAGATCGTGCGCGGGGAGCTCGCGGGCAAGAAATAAGAGGATAAAGGGAAGGTTCCCCGAGACAGCCGATGGCGACCTGGAACTTCTGGTGCCAGGTCGCCGTTAGGGAGTAGAGGTCAGATGCCGGTATTCAATCTCATTTGCCCGAATTGTAGCCACCGCTTTAAGAGTATGGTGCTTGCCTCAGCCAAGCCGCCTGCCCAGTGGTATTGCTCGTCGTGCCAGAGTGCGGACGCGTATCCCGATCCCGACACCGCCGCCGAAGTTCATCCCTGGGAGGCGCCGGGCGGCGGCGCATGCTTGTGCTGCGGGTGACAACGGACAACGGAACACCTGATCGGAAGAGAATTATTTTGCCAACAGAGAAAGTGGAGTAAGTCATGACCACCATCGCCAGTGAAAGTACTTGGGACGTTCGCGACCTAAACATGTCGATAGAAGAGTGGTCAACCCACATTGATGACGCGCTTCAGCGCGAGGATAGTTTTCCCGCGATATTCAACATCGATGCGGACGATACCAGGGAGTTCGATGCGATCTTCATCGGCGGTGGAGCTGCCGGTCGCTTTGGCTCCGCGTATCTCCGGGCCCTTGGAGGAAGACAGCTGGTCATCGATCGCTGGCCGTTCCTCGGCGGCTCCTGCCCCCATAATGCGTGCGTCCCTCACCACCTATTCTCTGAATGCGCCGCTGAGCTGATGCTCGCACGAACCTTCTCTGGGCGATTCTGGTTCCCGAAGATGGAGGAATTGACCGTCAACATGCGCGAAATCGTGGATTTATTCCGCAAAGGGCGGGTGGGGCCACACGCGATTATGAACTACCAGTCCAAAGAGCAGTTGAGTATGGAGTTCGTACTCAACGCAGCCGCGAAAATCATCGACAAGCACACCGTCGAAGTGGCTGGGCGCACCTTTAAAGCCAGGAACATCGTGCTTGGCCTGGGAGCGCGTCCCCAGATGCTGGCGGTACCCGGGATCGACCTAAAGGGCGTCTTTGACTACACCACCTTTGTCGAGGATCTGGACTACGAGCCGGGCGGTACCGCCGTTGTGGTTGGAGGATCCAAGACCGCCGTCGAGTACGGCTGCTTCTTTAACGCTACCGGCCGACGGACGGTAATGCTGGTTAGGACCAAGCTGCTGAAGCTCATTCCCGATGGCGAGACGCGCGCCTACGTCATTGATCGCATGCGTGAACAGGGCATGGAGATTATCGAGGGTGCGGAGGTCATTCGTATCGAGGGTGATGGAAGCGGCAAAGTGACCCGTGTGATCGCTTCGACCCCGGACGGGGAGATTGAAATTCCGACGGATTTCGTTTTTCAAGCGCTCGGCGAGATTCCCAATTCCGAAGAGGCATTGGAGATGCTCGGGGTAAAGATCGACCCAGAGACCGGGGCGGTCCTTGTCAACGACAAACTCGAGACTTCGGTGCCAGGCGTTTACGCGGTTGGAGATTTGATCGGCGCCCCCATGGAGATGTTCAAGGCCCGCAAGAGCGGCACCTACGCCGCGCGTGCGATCATGAAGGAGGAGATCAGCTACTCGCCGCGAGACTGGCCGGACTTCTTGCATACCCATTACGAAGTCTCCTGGCTCGGCCTTGGTGAAGAGGAAGCCCGCGAGCGTTACTCGAACGTCATCGTCATCAAGATGCCTCCCGATAATCCCAACGGCCTCAACATCGGCCTTCCCGCCTCCGATCGGGTCATGCTGTATGCGATGGACCAGGCACACCTTTCGGGCTTTCAGAAGCTTTTGATCGATGGCGACAGTCGCCTTATCCTAGGGGCGCATCACGTCGGGTATGGAGCACGGGACGGCTTCCAGTACCTGAATGTCTTAGTTAAGCAGGGGCTCACCATTGACGCCCTCGGCGATATGGATGAGCTCTTCTTGAACCCGTCGCACTTTATCCAACTCGCGAGACTTCGTGCGGGCCAAAACGAGCTGCACGACCTATGAATCGGCTTTTTGTCGTCAGCGGAGCGGCATCGGGCATCGGGCGGGGACTCGCGCTGCACTTCGCGGGCGAAGGCGACACGGTCGTCGCCTTCGACGTGGATGAGGGAGGCCTGGATTCCCTTGCTGTGGAGGCGGGCGCATCGGTGGTTCCCTTTGTCGGGAGCATCGGAAATGAAGCAGACGTCGATCGCTGCGTGACACAGGTGGAACGCGACCTAGGCGTCGCCGATGTTGTTGTCAACAACGCAGGAACAACCGGCGGTCCCGCAGCTACAACCGTGGATCGCACTTCGGTAGCCGACTGGAATCTGGTGATGTCGGTTAATTCGACCGGTCCATTTCTCTTATGTCGCCGCGTTTTGCCGTCCATGGTCTCTCGGGGCTCGGGAGTGATCGTCAACATCGCCTCTGTCGCTGGGATGGTGGCATTCCCTGGACGCGCCGCGTATTCGGCGAGCAAAGGCGCAGTAATACAGCTGACCAAATCGATCGCGGTC
>JAJYGZ010000101.1 GCA_021790495.1 Actinomycetes bacterium | reverse complement strand
TTTCGGCTGTGACGGTCGGCGACGGGGCGCCGAGCGGAATGGTCCTGTTAGCATTGCGAGGCGCCTTAGGACTAAGATCTAGAAGCCAATCGCGGCACCTCGCCGCGCAATGAGATTTCGATACGAACGAGGAGAAGGTCTGTCCATGGCGAAAGTTGCTGTTTTGTTTGGCGGAATCTCGCCGGAGCACGACATAAGCATCCTGACGGGCCTCCAGGCCCAACGCGGCCTTTCAAAGACCTCGCATGAAGTCTCCACGATTTTCTGGTCAAAGAGCAACGAATTTTACCTGATACCTAACGGATTAGAGGCGCAACAATTTTCCAACGGTGTTCCCCGTGAGGCTGAGAAACTCCACCTCCAACTTGGCGAGGACCCTGGGTTCTGGCACGTCGCCAAGCGGCTCGGACGCGCTCGCAAGTTTGAGCTTGATGCCATACTGGTCGCGCTGCACGGAGGTCCTGGTGAGGACGGCACAATACAGTCAATCTTCGACATCGCCGGCATCCGCTACAGCGGCCCCAATGCTCGGGGCGCACAGCTTGGGATGGATAAATTGGCTTTTCATGGCGTCTGCGCCGCAAGCGGCCTGGCGGCACTTCCCCGCGTATTGCTTAGTGCCGATCTAAGTGATCCGGGATTCGAAGGGCCCTACATCGTCAAACCGCGATACGGGGGGTCTTCGATCGGCATTGACGTTGTCTCGGATCTGATTACCGCCAAGGCTAGGCTCTCGTCTAACGTCCACCTAAGAGCCGGAGCGGTGCTCGAACCATATCGGCCCGATCTATTTGATATCCAAATTGCGCTCAGGACCTATCCGAAACTGGAACTCTCCGCGATCGAAAAGCCTCTCAAGACCAAAGCGGGCAACGAAATTCTTTCCTACAAGGATAAATACGTCGCGGGGGCCGGAATGGCCGAGGCCCCACGCGAACTACCGGCCCAGATAGACCACGAGCTCGCCGAGGCGATTCATCGGGCAGCAGAGACAATTGCGTTCGCGGTGCCGCTGCGCGGCGTGAGCCGGATCGACTTTCTTTCAGACGGCAAGGACGAGCTCTTCGTAAATGAAGTCAATACCATTCCGGGAAGCCTCTCCAAGTACCTGTTCATCTCCCCCGCTATTAGTTTCGAGGCCCTGCTTGGGGACCTGGTAGGCGAGGCCTTGGCCACCAGCACCTTCATCTATACGACCCATGGCGCGGACGGTTCCGCGCTGAGTTCCGCTGGCGCCATCGCCGCCAAACTTGCGTGACGATTTGCTGGTCCAAGTGATCAGGTAATCCCCGACGCGACACGGCCCCATCCACCTAGCGCTTCGTTGCCTTAGCCATAATGGTCGGGCAGGTCATTCTCGTATAGCACGGCGTCGCCGACCCGTAGATTGGCCTTGACCCACCTGACCGCCTCTTCGCGGGTTGGGCATTCGATGATTCGCGTGCCAGACCGGATTGAACTGCGATCCGCTAGGATCCCCCGCTCGATCGCCTTGCGATTCGTCCTCCCAACGATCACGACGTCGGTTGCGACCGAAGCTATCGCTGTGCCAAACTCTCGATTCTCCTCGTACTGGCGCGAGCCCATCTCGACCATACCCGGAGTAACTACTACCTTCTTCGATCCCGGTTCCCCAAGTTCCCTAAGACGTTCAAGTGCAAGGCGCGCCCCAGCTGGATTCGAATTGTAAGTATCGTCGATAACGGTTACACCGGATTCGCTGCTCCCAATATTGATACGATTCGCCGGTGTGGTCAGACTTTCAAGCGCCTTTCCGATAACCTCCGCGGATACGCCAAGCTCGAGCGCAAGCGCAACCGCTACTGCGAGATTTGAAGTTGCGACCCCAGTCGCCGTTGAGCCGATCCGGCGCTGCTTGACATAGGCCACCGCGCGCTTGTCGTCGTCGACCAAGACGCACACGTCCCGTGAAATATCGCTTCCCGAGACGAGCCAGACCTTGGTTCCGTCGTGCTCCAACTGGTTGGCCAAGGTTTGAAGGCGGTAGTCGTCGGCGTTTACCACCACGCATCGCGCTCCGCGGGTAATCTCGGATTTCGCGGCAAGAATCTCATCTTCCGAACCGAAGCGCTCGAGGTGGACCGGACCAATGGCCGTAATCGCCACGATTTCGGGATGAATCCAACCTACCAATGACGCGATTTCACCCTTGCGATAAGCACCCATCTCGGCGATGAAAACTTCCGTGCCCGCGACGAGATTCTCGTTGATCGCGCGAGCGAGACCACCGCGATTATTGAAACTCGCCGGAGACGCCAAGGTCGAAAAACTATAGGCGGATATCTGGGCGAGATAGAACTTGGTTGAGGTCTTGCCAAAAGATCCTGTTATCGCGACGCGTCGGGGATTAACCGCGTTGAGCTTCTTTTCGGCCTCAGCGACAAACGAGTCGAGCAGGCGTCTCTCAAGTGGCTCGGTAACCCACAGCGCCGCCTCCACGATCACCGGCGTAATGAGGATATAGACCGCCGCCATCGCCGCGGCCAATCCGATAAGAACTGCTGCGGCAGAAACTAACGCCGTGATCGCTAAGACCGCGCCATACAGCACTTTGGCCCGCCGGGTCCATTTCAGCTTGGCGCTACGCCCCTTGTATCCCAGGCCGATCGGTGAAATCAGTGCCAACAGAGCGGTAATCGCCAAGGAAGGCACCACGATCAAGGCAACATTTGGACGCGATATCGCGGCGACAACCGCTATGACCATCAAAACAGCGATAGTGATGTTGGCATTGGAGTCGCGGCTCAGGTACCAGCGCTGAGCAAAGCGGAAAACGTACCCGCCGATATAGTGTTCTCTCTGCGCGACGCGGAGCCACTTTATCGACACCACCGCCACTACCAAAAACCCGAGAAGCGAATATGCAGCTGAACTTGTCACATTGCTCAATCAATTTTCCTTATCAACGTTGGTCAATCCCCATAGCCGCCGGCTCCGGACGACAACCTCTGAGAGGCGCCAATTACTCCTTTTGCCAGCGCGTCGGGCGCAAATATCGGGTCAAAGTGACTACCTCGGGCGATAACTTCTAGAGTCCCGTGTCCCACCAGCGCCACCGCGCGCTCGGCACCCTCTAGTGGCGCTGAGGTATCTGATTCTCCCCAGATAAGATGCACCGGTACTTCAATCCGGGCCAAGGTATCGCGGTAATCTTCGTTGACCACCCGCACGAATACTTCGCGCATCACGCCGGTAGCCCCACGATAGTCTGGCGACCCGTATCGTTCCCGATAGCGTGCTAATCGAGCCTGGCCGACGATCCCCATTGAGGCGCCGCGCCGTACCAGACGATATCGCAGTGCTGGCTTGGGAGAAGATTTGTCGCGAAACATTGGCACACCGCTTACGAAGATCTCTTGGAGTCCCGAAGGAGCCAGCGCTGCGACCTCTAGCGCGATTCGCCCGCCGAAGCTATGGCCGACAACAAAATAACGTTTCTCTGAATGATTCGAAAGCGCTTCGTCAATCGAAGCTAGCACTATCGTCGCGTACTCCCGACTCGCAATCGGCTTCGGTGGAGGGGGCGAGGCTCCAAATCCTGGCAGGTCGAGTCGAATCGTTGAAAGGCCCGCACTTACCAATTCAGAGTTCAAGCTAGCGAAGTCTTCGCTGCTTCGCGCCCATCCGTGCAGCATGACACAGACCGGGCCGCTGGTTAAATCGGCTTGGGCAAAGACTGTGCCGCCCTGAAGCGATCGTAGCATTCTATGTCACGCTCCTACGCATGCGCCGCCGAAAACCTAACAGCGCAGCCCCGCCTTCTCGTCCTAGGCGGCAATTTCCGAGCCAACAAACATAAACCCGAGAACGGTATCGTAGCAGCGGGACCAAGGGGCCGCCCCGCAAAGCACATGGGCCGCCTTGAACTCAAGGCTTTGTTTCTTGGTCATCGTCGTCTTCTTCGAATTCGTCATCTTCCTCGTAGAGCTCATGCTCCGAAAGAAGCTCCTCTTCTTCGCTTGCGGCCATGCACCAATCCGCATGGCCGCGAACTGAGTCGCCGCCGCATTCGACACAGCGCGTCACCGGCTTGACAAACGCCCGCTTAGCCATGCGAGCTTCCTCATAGCGCCTATGTCGTCCTTTTTTCACCAGCCACTCCCCTATTGCATCAAGCGAGGGCGCTATACAAAGTCCTCCGCGCACGGATCGCGTAAACGAAGGCAAAACCATCGCCGTCATTGACGGGTAAATATCACACTAGGCACAATAGCAACTCGGCGTGATTAACACCCAGAGAGCTTAGTTGTCGTGAACAGCACTAGCTTGCACTTACCTTGGATGCGATAGCTTATAAGTCATGTCAGACGAATTTGATCCCCAAGCCATGGTAAAGCGCTTTCAGGAGCGCGCCCGGGCCGTAAAAGCGCGCGGACTTCCCCCCATCGAAGGAGCCGAGCGTATTCGCTTCATCAACCAGACGAAGCTCGACTTCATGGACTTCGCCATGATCGGCGATGCCACGGTAACCCTTGAAGACGGAATCCTGATTCTCAAGGTCGACCTCCGAGCCGAATGAGGCTAGCCCAAGCGATTTGGGGCAGGTTCAGGTGATCGCCACATGGTTATTTTGAACCATGGCGACGTCACCATTGGGCGTCAGAGCCAAGGCTATTTCGCCGGAAATAATCCGTTGAATATAGTCCCCCACCGCCTCCTTGCGCCATCCCAACGCAAGCTTGGCGCCTTGGATGCCACCATAGATCTCGTTTATATCCCCGCGCGAGCCCAGCAAGGTCGGATCGATCTTAAGCGAACGCGCGCGACTCGCGAGCCAAGTTGCCAAAAGCGTCGTCGCACCCGTAGGTACGTCTATTGAATCCGGCACGGCGAGTTGCTCGTGGGGTCTTGGCTCAGATTCCAGCGCATGAGCTATGACTTTGATTATCTCGTTGTCCGCACCTCCACCGAGGTGACGCGGGTCGACGCCACGTATGCCGCGCAGATCGCTTGCCCGGCGGGGTGCCGCTTGGGCGATCGTAGCAATCGCTAGATCCGCCAAGACGAAGCGCACCGGAAGGTCCGCCTCGATTGCTTTTGCCTCTCGCCACGCCGCTAAAGCCATAGCGACGTGCTTAGACCTACCTTTTAGCGAGCGAACTTCGCGGATTTTAGACCAGGCGCGATCTGGGTCAGTTCCGGCGTAGAACTCCTGGGAAACCCAGGCCTTCATCTCTTCTTCGAGCCAGGCAATGCGCCCGAGCTTTTCGAGTTCGCTCATCAATGCTTCGCGCAGCGCCGCGAGGTAAATCACGTCTTGAGCCGCATAGTGGAGCTGCTTGGCCTCAAGTGGACGCGCCATCCAATCGCTTAATCGGTCGCTCTTATCGAGGGTCACCGCAAGAAACGCCTCCAACAATGACGCAAGCGAAGCCGAGGAGTAGCCGAGAAACCCCGCCGCCACTTGGGTATCAAACATCTTGGCGGGAGTTACGCCAACCCGGCGGCGCAAGATCTCTAAATCTTGAGCCGCGGCGTGAAAGACCACTTCGGTGTCGGACTCAAAAAGCGCCCGCAGCCCAGAAATATCGACACGCAGCGGATCGATCAGAAAGACTTCGTCGTCGGCCGCTATCTGCACCAGCGCCAACTTAGCGAAATAGGACTTCTCACGGTGAAACTCGGTATCGATGGCCACAAGTCGAGCCGTACTCAAGTAGTGCAGTACCTCTTCGAGAGTACGAATGTGCTCGACGTAGTGTTGACTTCCCAGTTAACTCACCTCACTAGTTTTCACCCAATAGTCTAAGCAGGGCGCCGCCATTGCGACAGTGGATCTAACCGCCATAATTCATCCTGGTATCGCGCATCGTCAAGATCTCGGCCTCACCTTGGACCAAGACCGCGTCGCAAACTTCCCCTAGGTAAAGGACATGGCTTCCGAGTGCCGTCCGAGACACCAATCGCATTTCCAAGTAACCTAGCGCCTCGAGCGGAAAGGGGTTGCCGAACTCACTAAGCCCAAAAGCCAGTCCTTGGATCGAGAGGCCGCCGTCGGTCGTTACAACCTCGAGCTCGGGCTTGACAAACTTACGGACTATCTCCTTGCGCTCTCTTGGTAAGAGCGCAAGGAGAAAATTCCCCGAGTCGTCGATGCAACCAGCCGTTTTGGCAGCGAATTCCACAGAGACCGCTAGGAGCTTAGGCGCGGTAGCGACCTGAGTTACCCAGCTCACGGCCATGACGTGAGGTGTCTCGTACTGGTGCGTCCCGAGGAGGTATAAGCCGTTTGCGATGCCCCAGAGAAGTCGGCGCCGCAGCTTGTCGTATGTGATCGCGTCATCAGACGCGTGATCCGGAACTATTCCGAACTCCGTTTGCCCAGCAGCCATAAGTGCCATCTAACTCCAATTATCCGAATGCCGACTCTAATCGAAGCTAGCGCTCATCGGTGGTCTAACGCGATCGCGGCGCTGGCGAACTTGGTTCGATGCCACCAGCTTGCGCCGGCGCGAACCCGGTTGAAGATTGACGCTTGTTTGTAGTTAGATCGTTCCCCGGAGACTGCTATAAGCCCACCAATGTCAAGTTCCTTAGCCGTCGCTACACCCCGGTACTGAGTCGCTGCTGGGGTTGGGAGCCCAGCCCCGTCCAGATCAGTAGATATGCCGGCATCCATGGGCTCAGATGACAGGTCAGGGGGACGGTTGCAGGGGTGTCCAG